>CAZFXB010000070.1:0-9722 GCA_964522835.1 uncultured Oscillospiraceae bacterium | reverse complement strand
CCTTTGTAGAGTCTGCTTCCGGTGCCGCTGTTGGCGGTCGTTCCGGTCTCACCGCTCTGGTAACTGGTCTGCTGTTCCTGGTGGCTTCCCTGTTTGCCCCCATTTTCACTGCCATTCCTTCCTTTGCCACTGCTCCTGCTCTGATTATGGTCGGCTTCCTGATGGTTGGCACTGTAACCGAGATCAAGTTCGACATCGACAACATGACCGAGTCCGTTCCCGCATACCTGGCTCTGCTGGCTATGCCCCTGTTCTACAGCATCTCCGAGGGTATCTCTCTTGGTATCATCTCCTATGTTGTTCTGAACGTGGCCGCTGGTAAGGCAAAGAAGGTCTCCCCCCTGATGTATGTTCTGGCCGTTCTCTTCGTGCTGAAGTACATCTTCCTGTAAGACCTGATTCACAAGAACACTTCCCCTCAGTCCAAACCGGGCTGAGGGGATTTTCTGCGGTTTTAGATCAAAAATGACCCAATGTTTTCCCCTTCGGCATGATATAATGGGTATACACAAACGGAAGGAGCCACCACTATGGACGAATTTCTGACTCTGTATCCCGGCCAGTATCTGCCGGAGGAGAAAAAAGCAATGCTTTCCTATCGCAACAAGTTGAACGCCCTGAATGCCGGGCCGGAGCCCACCCCGGAGGATCTGCTTTCCGGAAAAATCCAAATGGATGACAACCCGGGAATCCCATCGGTACAGCAGGTCACCCTGGAGGCCGCCCAGGAAATGGCCCGGCAATACGACCCGGAAAATCCCCTGTACTACGATGAAGCCTATGCGGAAAAGTCCCCCTACGGCGGTCTCATTGCCATGCCCGTGTTCCCCTGCCCCAAGGGCGGCTTCTTCGGCGGCCTCAGCGATGATTTCGGCGATGTAAAATCCGTCCGGGAGCATCATCACTATGTAGAGTTCTTCGAACCCATTCACGTGGGAGACACGCTGTATACGGTGGTAACCAACCGGGATTTCTCCGACATCACCCCTGCCACCGGCAGCACCTACCGCACCTGGGCCCTCAGAGGCACAGGCAAGGTCTACAATCAGAAGGGCCAGCTGGTAATGGTGCAAACCTGCGGTGCCAAGGAGTGCTTCCGGATCTACGCTGACCCCGAAAAGCGCACCTGGAACAAGGAAATGGAAACCATCGACTGGAGCGATCACATCATCCATCACTACACCGACGAGGATTGGGACACCATCCGGGGATACTGGGCCCAGGAACAGCGTCGGGGCAATTCTCCCCTGTACTGGGAGGATGTTTCCGTGGGAGACCGGCCCCCTGTCACCTGTGACGGCCCCTTTACCACCCCGGAGAAAAGCCCCCTGTGCTGCGGCCCCTCCCAAAATGACTGGGCACTGCGCCAGCGCTTCGGGGAGGCACATAACACTCGGGATCAGTTTGGACAATACCACATTCCCGATGTGGAAGCTGCCGAGGTGGAGGCCGCCCGGCAAAAGCGGGCCGCCATGCCCCCACGAAAGCCAAAGCCCGGCGAAAAGCCCCGGCCTCTGGGCGGCAATTCCCCCTTTGAAATCCGTGGCCGGGCCTCCCTGGAAAACTATACCGGTCGAAACACCGTCCTCCGGGCCATTATGAACTACATGGGCGACTGGGGACGGCTGAAGAAGCTGTCCTGGGCCATTGGCACCCAGGATGAAACCCATTTGGGCATTCCCTGGCACCCCAACCGGGTCAGCAGCTTTGCTTCTGTCCCCGGCATGGAGCACTGCCACGCTGACATTCACGGGGAAGCAGGCGATGTGGCCATCAACCGTATGGTGGTCACCAGGAAATACACGGAACAGGGCCAGCATCTCATCGATCTCACCTGGTGGTGCGAAACTCTGGACGAGCAGATTTTCACCGAGGGTACCGCCACCGTAAGCTTGCCCAGCAGAGAACACAACCAATAAAAAATTGGGTCGTATCGGGAAATTCCCGATACGACCTCTGTTTTCTTATTATTAAATTGCACCGTACATCTGCTCATACCGGGGCAGCACGTATTTTATGACCCGCTTGACCTGTTTGAAGAAGAACAGCATCCAGTCCCGGGAGCTTTCATTGATACTCTCCTTATACGTTGCCCATCCAACATAGTACCAGTTATGTAGGCCCATATAGGCAATAAAGTGGAGCCGTTCCTTCTCTGTGGCCGGGTGGCCAAAGTAGGCCGCCAGAATTTCATCAATGGCGGGATCCTCCAGATCGTAGCCCGCAATCACCCGTCCAAAGTCGTATGCCGGGTCATTCCAGCCCGCAAACTCCCAGTCGATGATATCAAAGCTGCTGTCCGTCAGGAGGCAGTTGTCTCCGTTGATATCGTTGTGGCACATGGTTTTCTCCATGCCGTCCATTTCCGTGTAGCGGAATATTTTTTCCATAGCATCCCACTCGTTCCGGAAGATATCAAACAGATTGCCCTTCATCCGGGATGCCTCCTGCATCAGTCGCCGGGTTTCCTCAATGGCGTTGTAATTAAAGTCCTGCCAATCGGTCATCCCCCGGCCCTCATCATGGAATGCACGGATCTGCCGGGCAAGGTTCTTCATAAATTCGATATCGTGGTAGTAAATATCCCCCAGGGGCTTGGCGTTCTCCACAAATTTGGAGATTTTCACACCGGTCTCATCAATATACACATAGGTGTTGTCCACCCCGGCTTTTGCTGCCAGCTGCTGGGCCCGCACCTCATTCTTCCGATAAATGAAGAAGGAGCTGCTCTCTCCGGGATAGCGGAAAATGTACTTCTCTCCCCCTACTAAGAAGGTAAACAGCACATTGGTGAGACCCTTTTGCAAAATCTCAATGCCTGTGATCTCCTCCTCCCGGCAGGAAAGCACATGGCATATTTTTTCGTTGATCCGGCCGCTGACGTTCTCCAAAAACAGACTGTCTATATTCTGGATCTCCTGAATGGAGTCGAATTCATAGACAAAGTCCCCGGGATACTCATGGACATACATATCAAGATCATCGGCATGGCGGCTGACGAACTCCTCCCAAAACAGGGCCGATACCCGAAAATCCTCAATTTCCCGCTCCATAAAACCAAGCAGCCGCCGGGACAGCTCCCGATCCAGGTAGGCGTGTCCGTAGATACACTCCCCCTGCTTTTCGCCGCTGTAAACATTCAGGATCCGACCGGACATATTCTTCTTGACCAGCAGTTCGTTTCTGGCATTCTCCTTGTAAACCGTGGCATGGAAGGCGTTGTACTCATACCGGGAGAAGGGGTTCTCTTCAAAGTAATTGTCGCAGTTGAGCACATAGGTGCTGCCCAGATGGCTTCTGGCCACATACAGAGAGTAGATGTTATTTTTCTTCAGATCCGGATTGATCTCCAGGGTTACCCCCCATTTTTCCTCCAGGAAGAAATACATCTCCTGCTTATAGCCCACCACTACGGTAATATCCCGAATGCCGGCCTCCTGAAGCTGCCGGATCTGCCGCTCGATCAGCGTCTCCCCATTTTTGCGATAAAGGCCCTTGGGCATAGAGTAGACAGATTTTGCAGAAATATCCGAGCCCCCTGCCGCCAGGATCACCGCATTTTCCACCATCAGGGGCTCCAGCTCCGCCATGGCCTCTGCCGTCACCGTTCCATCTTTTACATAGCCCTTCTGCTCCAGAGAAAGAAGCAGCTGCGCAGCCTCCTCCCGGGAGCGGAATACATAATAGTGTACATGGTCATAGATGGCATCCGGCAGAGGCTCCTGGATTTCCCCCAGCTTCAGCATGGTACGGATCACTTCAAATTCTTTATAGCTTATCATGGCTTTTCCTCTTTCCTGCTTTCCAGCAACACAAGCCCCTCAAAAATCTCAAGATCCTCCGGGGTGGTAATTTTAAAATTCTTTCGGTTGGTTTTTGAGAAATACAGCTTCTTTCCCAGGGCCAGATACACCGATGTGGTGTGGGGCTCCAATTCCTCCAGAATGCCCCGTCTCTGGGCCTCCTCATAGGCCGCCACCAGCTCCCCATACCGGAATGTCCAGGGATTGCTGAACCCCTTGAGGGTCTCCCGCAGGATGTTCTGGGTGGTTCCCAATTCATCATCCTTGATACAGGTACACAGCACCATATCCTCTGATGCAATGGCGTTTCCATACTTTTCACAAACTCGAATGCTGTCATCGATGATCTCATCTGTGGTAAAGGGGGACACCCCGAAGCTGATAACCACAATATCCTGGGGGGACAGCTTATCTTTCAGATAAAACACACCGTTTTGTGTAGAGTCCTGAAAGCTTTCGCCCCCCTCGGTCATCCAGCGGAGCTTATGGATGCCATATTCCCGGCAAATCTCCCGGCCTTTTTCCATCCAGTCCCGGTGGCACACCAGTTCAATGGCATCAATATTCGGATTTTTTTGAAAACACGCCAGGGTATATGCCAAAACAGGCTTTCCCTGAACCTCTATAAACTGCTTGGGTACCTGGGCTCCAACCCGGCTTCCGGTTCCCCCAGCCAAAACAATGGCTACATTCATATTTGGAACGCCTCCTATTTTTCAGCTTCAAGTTTACAGGATATTCGGCCCCATGTCAACCGAAATCCACGCCCCGTTTTTACCCACTCCCATCCACCTTAATCATACCATTTATATTCGATATCATACTTTGGTAGGATTTATTTTCGCAAAAAGTATGATATAATCTAGTCATACTTTCAAAAGGAAGTAGAAAAATCACCCCAGGAGGGAACAAACATGGCCCAGCCTGTCATTATCAAACCCATCATCCGTGATCGATTTAACCAGTATATAAAGCAGGGACGTGTTCTCTTTATCAGTGCCCCCTGCGGCTTTGGAAAAACCACCGTGGCCGAGGCCCTGGTGAAGGAATACAATATTCTCAAGCTCAGTGGTCTGGACGGGACCTTAAATCTCCCCAGAAACCTACGTGGCTATCAGATGCTGCTCATTGATGACCTGCAAAATATTGATGACGAGGGTATTTTGCGTGATCTTGCAGCGCTGATCCAGTCCAGCTTCAACGGACGGTTTATGCTGCTGTCCCGTGGCGCAATGCCCAGTCTCTTTATGCCCCTGCTCCTGGACGGGCTGCTGATTCGGATCACCCAGGAGGATCTCCTTTTTGACCGTGAAAGCATCCAGCAGCTGCTTATGACCCACGGGCTTAATTTATCCGATGGAGAATTGGACTCTGTCAAGCAGCTCTCCGCCGGAATTCCCCTGGGCCCTGCACTTTTGGCGAGAAACATGGCCCCGGGGCAGTCCCTTACAAATGACCTAGTGGCAAAATGCTTTCAGGAGACATATCGCTACTACGAATCTGCGGTTTATCAGCGTTTCGATCTGCCCATGCGCCGATTCCTGCTGGAGCTTACCCCCTTCGAAAGCTTTGATGCCACCATGGCCCGGATGGTCACCGGCAATACCAGAGCCCCGGAAATGCTGGATTGGCTCCTGACCCACACCAATATGCTCCAATATGACGACATTGCCCATTACCACATCTGGCCCCAATTCCGCACCTTTTTACTCTGGATCATGGACAAAACCATGAGTCAGGAAAAGCGGAACTCCATCCTCATCCGTGGCGGCATGTACTATGAAATGAATGAAGACTATACCCATGCACTCCAGTGCTACACAGAAGCCGGCGATCATGCCAGAGTGTCCGAGATTTTGATCCGCAACGCAGACCGTCATCCCGGTCAGGGCTATTACCGGGAGATGCAGCACTATTACCGCTCTCTTCCGGAGTCCGAAATTCTGGCCTCCCCTGCCTTGATGCAGGGCATGAGTATGCTGGAGGCCCTGGATCAGAACTACGAGACCTCGGAGTACTGGTATCAGGCCCTAAAGGATTACACAGACTCCTGTGACCCCCAGGATGCCGCCGGGAAGCAGGCCCGCAGCCGTATGGCCTGGCTGGATATTTCCCTGCCCCAGCGGGATGTCCGAACTCTGACCAGTACGTTTCCGGAGGTATTTGACCTGATGATGCGCCGGGAGCTGTCCCTGCCCACCTTCAGTGTTACCTCCAATATGCCCTCTGTGATGAACGGAGGCAAGGACTTCTCTCCCTGGACCAAGGACGATGACTATCTTTACAAAACCATTCGTGTGCCCATGGAGGCGGTGCTGGGCCGGGAAGGGGTAGCCATCAGCGACTGCGCCCTGGCGGAAAGCAAGTTTGAAAAGGGCGAGGATATTTCCCAGCGGATGCTGTCTCTGGCCTCCCGGTTCCGGGAAATCCAGCAGCAGGGCACCCCGGACATCGAATTTGCCTCTACCGCCCTGTTCTGCCGAAACCAGCTGGCCACCGGTCACCCCGCCGATGCCCGACGCACGCTGGAAGCCCTGCGAGAGCGGTTCGCCGGCGAAGGATGGGTACGATTCCTGCCCAATATGGACGCCATGAACTGCCGTATCGATCTGCACTGCGGCAACATAGATGCCATCCAGGAGTGGTATCAAAAAAAGGCCCCCAAGGATACCATTCGGATCTACGGCTCCCGGCGCTATCAATATATCACCCAGGCCATGGCAGAATTGGCCCTGGACAAGCCGGATGCTGCACTGTTCACCATGGCACCTCTGGAGAGCTTCTTTAAACGCTGCTCCCGGCACATAGATGGAATCCACCTCCACGTGATCCGAGCCATAGCCCAATATCGTCTAAAGGATCCCGTCTGGAAGGATTCTCTGATGGAAGCTCTGTTGGTTGCTGAGGAATATCAGTACATTCGTCCCATCTGCATGTATGGCCCCAGCATTCTTCCCCTGCTCGAGTCCTATTCCTGGGATGGAGACCAAAAGTGGTTCCGCCATCTGGTAGCCGCCGCCCGGAAGGATGCCGCCTACTATCCCCGGCATCTTCTGCCCCAGTCTCCCGTTCACGAGTCCCTTACCGCCACGGAGCTGCAAATCCTTCGGCTCATCTGCGCCGACAAATCCAACGCCGAAATTGGCGTAACCATGAACATTAAGCTCACCACTGTAAAAACCCACGTGAGCCACATATTCAGCAAGCTGGGCGTATCCCGCCGCAGCGAAGCAAAAACAGCAGCAAGAAAAATGGGTCTGGTAACAGAGCACTGATTCCCCACAGCAGAGAATCTCAGCCGCCCCATAGCATAAAGTAGCCCGTTCAATCCAGCGTTTCCACAGGATTGAACGGGCTTTTTCCTTATTTACTGCACAGAGGCAGCTTTATCGCTTCGGCTCACTGTACCTGATACACGGTATCACCAATGGTGATGGTATCAAGGGTCTCAAGATCTATGGTTTTGGAAAACAGGAAGGTGTGGGAAACGGTGCCACCATTGGTGCCAGATGTATGGATGGCGGCAACGCCGTAGGTTCCTGTGGTGTCATCCAGGTGCCAGTCTGCGTCAGTCATCAGGGTGCTGGTTCCGTCCCGGAAGTTGAATGTAATCTCCGGGGTTTCCATGGCGGCATCCATGGGGTCTCTTCCATCCGCTTTGGCATTCAGATCTACCTGACCGGTCATGTACAGGGACATGGGGGTTAAGGCGACAGAATCGTATGTCACCAGGCCGGATTCTCCCTCGGAGACCAAAACCGCCTCAGCAGAATCCGTCACCACATCGGTCAGGACGGCATCAAAGAGGCTGTATTGGTGGGTAGCGTTGTCCCCGTCCTCCAGAATGTCCAGAATCTCAAAATGAAGCGTATCGCCTTTCTGGTGAACTGTTTCCCCTTCTGACAGACTGTAAACAAGATATCGGCTGGTGTCCTCGCCGGATTCCACCAGCTCACAGCCCAGGGTGCCTCCGGCACCGTGGGTCATATTGCTGACCACGATGCAAAGCTCATTTCGGCCCAGATTCATGTGTGCCCTGCCGTAGTCCGTCAAAGGTTCCATCCGAATGATGGCACAGAGGGTGTTGTTGGTGGCGGCCACAGACTCCAGGGTAAACTGATAGTCCTGGGTCTGGGCGGTGGAGGCATAGACCGGGTTGTAGTTGCTGACCACTTCCTGCTGCTCCGGCTCGGGAATCTCATATTCGGCTCCGCCAAATACCAGGGTTCCATAGCCGGGGAAGTGCTTGTTCATGGTCCACTGAATCAGGAAATCCCCCTCCTCCGTCACTTCCCGGCGGGTGAGATAGCCCTCCAGGTCCTCCTGAGCCTCCTCCGGGTCATAGTCCTCCAATGCGATATTATAGAGGGGCCATGGAATACTGCCTAGCCGGTAGCTGCCGGAGGCATCCAGGGCGGCATCAAAATCTTCAAATTCCTGCTGGAAATGGCCCTCCAGGGTGATGGTATTGGTGGTCATGCTGAGGCTGTCCACCACATAGTCAAGATCCGGATCATGGTTTGCAAACAGTACGGTGGAGGCATCTACCCAATGGGGGGCCGTGTCTGTCAAAATCACCTGTTCCCGGTTGCCATCCGTCACAAGGAAGGTAAGCAGAGTGTCCTGGGCCAAAGGTTCTTCCAGCTGGGCATACACGCTCACACGTTCCACGTCCCCGAGCCATAGGTGGAAACTCTGGCTGTCCAGATCCTTAATTTCAATGGATAGTCCCGAATCGCTGAAACCGGGAGCTTCCGGATTTGCTTTGGATACCTGAAAATCAGCCATGACCAAATCGTCTGATACGGTAACATCCCCCCGCAGCAGGAAGTTATAGTCCTCCACAGAGGCGAAATTTGTGGCATTGATGCCGGTCTGTGCCGGAATTGGGGTGGTGTCGGGCTGGAATGTCACGGCTGCCTGGTCCAGAATGGCTGCCTCCTGCCCAAATATGTTGGTAAAACCAAACAGCTCATAGGCTGCAAAGGCCGTACCGCAGAGCAGCAGCACCGCTGCCCCCATAATGGTGGCCAGCCGCAGGGGATGGCGGCCATTTTTTCCCCGCTGGGCCTTGATTTTTTTCTTTGTCATGTTCAGAATCCTTTCCTGCCGCCGGGAATCCAGCACTTCTACGGGATAGTCCGGGGTGCAGATCTCTGACATCAGATGGTCAATGTTCACTTTCATACAGGAATCCCCCTTGGCATAGTTTGGTTCGCAGTGTCTCCCGCCCCCGGCTGAGCCTGGTACGTACGGTGGAGGCGGGCATGTTCATTGCGGCGGATATTTGTACTGTGGTTTCGCTGAGGTCGTAGTATCGATAGAATATTTCCCGATCCTGGGGGGTTAGGGCCATGAGCGCCCGGCGGAGCTGCTGGGCCTGGTCCTTTTTCGACAGGCTTTCCCACTGAGGATTGTCCAGCACCAGTTCATTTTCCTCCAGAGGCACCGTCAGCTTTCGCTGCCGCAGTCGGCTTACGGTGGTATTCCGGGACACACTGCCCAGCCAGGGCTTCAGATGGCCCGGTTCAATGGTACCTGCGTGCTGCCACAGGGAGAAAAATACATCCGAAGCGATCTCCTCCTCGTCCTCCAGGGAAAGATACCCCCGGCTCCGATTGTGAATCACTGCCACCACATAGGCACTGTATTTCATTATTACCGTCTCCAGAGCCTGCTGACTCCCCTTGGACAGTCGTTTGAGCAGTGTTCTTTCGTCCATCGATTTACCTCCTTTGTCATGACACTTATATAGTCGCAGTTGAGGAGCATTCTGTCCCAGTATACCATAAAAACCTCGTAAATTTTTACCTTCTCCATCTTCTGCATAAAAGTCCTCTACAGGAAAATACTAGCCATATCATAAAGCTGTGGAGGAAGTTTATATATGAAAGCAACTGGTATTGTTCGCCGCATTGA
>CAZFXB010000069.1:0-9761 GCA_964522835.1 uncultured Oscillospiraceae bacterium | reverse complement strand
TAGGGATCAATGCCCTTCTCATCCAGCATGTCCAGATCCACCAGATGGTTGCCCACCTCGTCAGAGGGATAGGACAGCATCAGGACTACCTTCTTTGCACCCTTGGCAATGCCCCGGAGGCAAATGGCGAAACGGTTCCGGCTCAGAATGGGGAAAATGACACCAATGGTCTCACCGCCCAGCTTTTCACGTACATCCTGGGCAATATCGTCAGTCGTTGCATAGTTACCCTGGGCACGGGCCACAATGGCCTCGGTCATGGCAACGATATCTCGGTTGCGAATCTCAAATCCGTCGGTGCGGGAAGCCTCCAGCACAGACTCCGTCACGATCTTCACCAGATCGTCGTTGGCTCGAATAATGGGTGCTCGGATACCTCTGGATACAGTACCAACCATCCGGCTCATAAAACCACTCCCAAATAAATATGGATTGTCGAAACAAGCTGGGCCTCATTTGGCACCCCGTTACGACAATATAGTATACCACAGCTTTTTTTCAATGTAAAACGAAATTTTATCTATTTTCCCCATTTTTTAATCATTCGGTGCATTTACAGCCTCAATTCGGAAGGAAAGCCGCTTATTTCCGTCAAAATCGGTGACAATTTGGAAATAAACATCCTCTTTTCCCGGCTCCACAGGCACCTGAAGGGACACATGGTTCTTCTCCTGAGTGTATATGCCCACAAAAAATCGGGTTCCCTCCTCCCCGATGGGGATTTTTACGGTCTGGCCGTTTTTCAGACCATAGTCGCCCCGGGCCTCCAGCCGGGGATCCGCCATCTGCTGTAGCGCCTGCAAATGCTGATCCCGATCTCGATTCAGGTGGATATAATAAGTAAGCGCAAAGGCCGCCAGGGCCCGCTCTCGATGAATCACAAGGTTTCTCATATTGTTCCTCCAAAGTGAAATAAAATACCATGGGAAAAAAGCCCCATAATACCAGAGCCTACATTATACCCTGAAATTCAGAAAAACTCAATGGAGAAAAACCGTGTCTTGTTTCTGCATATATTTTTTTGATTTATATGCAGAAAGAGGAGTTTTCTGCATATAATCAGGTTCATTTATGTGCAAAAAAACCGTCGCAGACGAAACAAGGTCCACGACGGTCTGGAGCTGATGGTGGGAATCGAACCCACAACCTTCTCATTACGAGTGAGATGCTCTGCCATTGAGCCACATCAGCAAAATTTCCTACATATTTTAACATGAAAATGGTATTCCGTCAAGTGTTCTGGCCCCATCCCTCGGATGAAAGTTTAGGCATAATTCGATGCAGAACGGGAAAGTCACTTAGAATCCAGAAAGAATTACAAAAAGTTAACATAAAAATTACAGCTGAAAACCTGTGCAATGGTTATCCACAGTTTCCACAGAGTTTTCCACATCACCACACCTTTTTCCACAGGCTTTTTTAGAGGTTTTCCAGAGTTTCCACAGAGTTGTCCACAAAAGTTTTGCACCGGATTTTTTATAAAATCAGTTTACATAACAAAATTATTATAATTCTTGTCAAGCAAAAATACCGCAATTTTTGAGAATATTTTCTTTCATTTTGTGCCCTTCCCTTTGGGCTTTGTGGGCCATTGGGTTGAAAATTTCCACAGGGTTTGTTACAATGTTCTGGATCAACATGTACAAAAAATCCGAAAGGAATCGATATGGATACAAAAATAAAGAAACAGCTCAGGCTTCATCCCCTGCTGGTGCTCCCGGCTCTGGTGCTCTCGGCTCTGTTTATCACCATGGTAACCATCTACATACAGCCGGACGCCTTCCGGTTTTCCATCCATGGTATTTTAGAAACCCCCAGCCTCATTCTTCTCAATCTGCTGCCGGCCCTGGTGCTTATAACCCTGGGATATTGTCTATGTGGAAATCTTTTTGCCTCCGCCGGAGCCTCCGGACTGATTTTGGAGCTGCTTTCCTATGCAAATCTGCTGAAAATTGAGGGCCGGAACGACCCTTTGATTCCCTCTGATATTTTTCTCCTCCGGGAAAGTCTTCAGGCGGTGGGAGATTATCAGCTTCAGCTCCATCCGGGACTTCTGGGGCTGATGATTGCCAGCCTTCTCTTCTTTGTGCTGCTGGCTGTCTTTGTGAAAAGTCCCCGGCCAAAATGGTTTTGGAGAGTGGGATTGGGACTTGCCACAGTGGGGATTTTCCTTACTGCCATGGTCACCATCTACCCGGACAAGGACTATTATAATAATCTCCCCAGAGTAGACAAAAGCAATGTGCCTCTGGTGTTCAACTCCTACGGATTTCCCTACTGCTTTCTCCACAATTTTAACCTGTACCCCATCGATAAGCCGGAGGGCTACGACCAGAAAGCTGTGGATCAGTGGGAGGAAAGCTTCCTGCCGGAGGGCACTCCCCTGAATGCAAATATTCTGTTTGTAATGGGAGAGGCATTTACCGATCTTCCTGACGAGGACTGCTTTCCCTACGCTGACGGAGAAAGCCCCATCCACAGCTACCACCAGATCACCCAGAGCAATCAGGCCATTTCCGGCCACATGGTGGCCAGCAACGTGTCTGCCGGAACCGCCAACACCGAATTTGATGTACTGACTGGAATGCAGACCAATCTGATCTCCGAGAACACCACCTCTGCTTTTCGGGCAGTACACCGGAGCGTGGATTCACTGGCCCGGGTCTATGAGAACGAAGGCTATCACAGCTTCTTTATGCACCCGGGAAACAGCTGGTTCTACAACCGCTGCAATGTGTATCAGTATTTCGGCATTACCGATCAAACCTTCAATAATGTATTTACAGAGGCTGACCGAAACGGCAGCTATATTTCCGACCAGGCCTTCCTTCGGGTTTTGAAGGGACTGTGGGATGAAAAAGCCCAGGACGGCCCCTCCTTCGCCTACAGCGTCACCATTGAAAATCACCAGAGCTACACCTATGGGAAATACAGCGATCCGGTGACAGAATCCGTTCCCCTGAACATTTCGGTGGAGGACACTGTTCTGGAACAGCTCCAGGTCTATTTTCAGGGCCTAAGGCATACCTCGGATATGCTCCTTCAGCTGACGGAGTATTTGGACAGCCAGGATACCCCCACCCTTCTGGTATTTTTCGGGGATCATCGGCCCAATTTGGGCACCGATTTTCTCTCCTACCGGGCCATTGGGTCCCAGGTAGGACAGGAGGATTCCCCGGAGCAGGTGATATACACCTATGAGGTACCCTATGTGATTTGGGCCAACGACGCACTGCTTGAAAGCTGGGATATGGAGGCAGCGGCAGAAGCCCTGGAATTGCCCCCGGACAATAAGATTTCCTCCAGCTATCTGGGCTCCATCGTCTATGAGCTCACCGGTATGACCGGAAAAAGCGCCTATTGGGACTATTTAACGGAGGCCAGAAGAGTTTTGCCCGTAATGAGCCACGGCTGTTACTACCTGCCCGATGGCACTTATACCAAAGAACTAAATGAAACACAGCAGGCCGTGTATCAAAAACTGCACTGGTGGCAGTATGACCGACTGAAAAACGGAATTGGGTAACCCCCCAGGTGATACCCAAAAAGCTCCGCCCCTGTGTAGGGGCATGACTTGTCATGCCCGGCAGAAAGAGGCTGCAAATACATACAAATTCGGGCGAATCCGTACAAACCGTCATATTTGCACCAGCCAGAGGCTTCTCCTTGAGGAGAAGCTGTCAGCGGTAGCTGACTGATGAGGTGTTTCTAGCTATCACGTTTCTTCCGTGCTTTCCTGTCTTGTAATCCAGTGCCCACCTCATCCGGCGGCTTCGCCGCCACATTCTCCTCAAGGATAATGCTTCGGGTGCTGCCGCACCGGTGCAAAGCAGGACAGGTTTTACATTTCAAAACTGCCTGCCGGTACAATGGTGGGGCTTATAAACTGCACACAAACTACAAAATTATAAGGCTGTCTCGTTGCAACGAGACAGCCTTATCGTTTTATTCTTTCACCAGGCTCTGCTTTCTCCATATACCGGAGTAGAAATACACGGTACAGATCAGTCCTGCCACAAAGGGAGCGCAGACACAGGCCAAGAACACACCATCCAGCCCCATATTCAGAACAGAACCAAAGAGGATTGCCAGCGGAATCCGGACAACCAGCCCATCAATGGTACAGGAGATAAAGGCCAGCATGGAGAAGCCCACCGCATTGGCCATGGACTGATAACCATCCAGAGCACAGTGGG
This sequence comes from uncultured Oscillospiraceae bacterium, assembly GCA_964522835.1. Lineage (GTDB taxonomy): Bacteria > Bacillota > Clostridia > Oscillospirales > Oscillospiraceae > HGM13006. The sequence continues at coordinate 5,565 of CAZFXB010000069.1, read as the reverse complement.
CCAGGTAGCCGAAGGCCATAAACCGGAGGTACTTCACACCCACCGCTATCACCTCTGGCTCAGAGTTGAAAATGGAGATAATCTGGGCCGCAAATACCTGTACCACAACAAAAATCACAATCTCACAGATAAAATTCATCAGCACACACCAGTGAATTACGGATTTGGCCCGTTCCGGCTGCCGGGCACCGATGTTCTGCCCCGCCATGGTAGCAGCAGCAGATGCAAAGGCATAGACCGGCAGAGTGGCGAAGTTATCTACCTTGCCGCCTACCCCATAGCCTGCGGAAGCGCTGACCCCATAGCCATTGATAAGGGCCACCACGAACAGCATGGAGATCATCAGCATGGAAAACTGGAGTGCAAAGGGAATGCCCACCTTCAGCATGGTGCGAAGCCGCTGGGCCACCATTTGAAGGCTCTTGGGTTTAAAATCAAAGACAAAGCCATCCCGGTGGATATAGAGGTAAATCAGTGCGGAAATAAAACTGATTCCCTGAGACAGAATGGTGGCAGCTGCTGCACCGCCGGCTCCCCACTGAAACACAGCCACAAACAGAAGATCCAGCACAATATTGGTCACAGAAGCCACAGCAACAAAATACATGGGCCGTTTGGAATCGCCCAATCCCCGAAGCACCGAGCATACCGAGTTATACCCAAACACAAATACAATGCCCAACGAGCAAATCACAAAATACCAATAGGCATCCTTCATGGATTCCTGGGGCGTATTCAGCAGCCCCAGCAGCGGCTTTGCAAAAATGAGACAGGGAATGGTGAGGCATATCCCCAGCAGGAACATAAAGGTAAGCATAGTGCCAATACTCTCTTTTTGCGCCTTTTCGTCCCCGGCCCCCTTATACTGGGCCAGCATCATCTGGCCGCCCATGGTCAGGCCCCAGCCTACGGAGGTAAACAGCGATGTGATCTGACTGCCAACAGACACACCAGACAGCCCTGCGGAGCCCACAAATTGACCCACAATAATCATGTCTACCACCGAGTACACCGACTGAAGCACATTGGCAGCCAAAAACGGAACAGAAAAGGCCAACAGCTGCCGGGGCACAGAGCCACTGAGCAGGTTTTGGTCATTTAAAGTTGCCATAGCATTTCCTCCAAAAGTTCGTTACCTAATTATTATAGCAATCACACAGAAAAAACACAATCGACCATTGGTATATCATCGGTCTGTTTGTGTTGCACTTTCGTGGAAATTGGGGTATACTTTAAGGTGAGAAATTATGAGAAAATGGAGAAAATAATTATGACTGAGTATACACTTTCCGTACCCTGCCTGTTCGGTCTGGAGGGGCTCTGCTCCCAGGAGCTGAAGCGTCTTGGGATGAAGGATGTTATGGCTGAAAACGGTCGGGTTCTGTTCAAGGGTGATTTTTCTGCCGTCATTCGGGCAAACCTATGGCTCCGCACCGGAGAACGGGTGCTGCTGCGGCTGGCCTCTTTCCCCGCAAGAACCTTTGAAGAGCTGTTTCAGGGTGTCTATAACACCCCCCTGGAGGCCATTATCCCCAAAAATGGAGCCTTCCCGGTAAAGGGCCACTGCCTCAATTCCCAGCTTCACTCTGTGCCGGACTGTCAGGCCATCATCAAAAAGGCCGCCGCCAAGCGACTGGGAGAAAAGTATAAGGTGGGCTGGATGCCGGAGACCGGAGCGCTGTATCAGATTCAGTTCTCCATTATGAAAGATCAGGCCGAGATTTTCCTGGATACCACCGGTGCTGGCCTCCACAAGCGGGGCTATCGGGCCGTGGGCAACGATGCCCCCCTGCGGGAAACTCTGGCCGCCGCCATGGTAACCCTTTCCCGGTATCGTGGCCGGGATATCTTTGTGGATCCCTTCTGCGGTAGCGGCACCATTGCCATCGAAGCGGCCATGATTGCCAAAAATCGTGCCCCGGGCCTGAACCGGAGCTTCTCCTGCCAGAAGTGGGAGATGTCTGACGAGGCCCTCTGGCGTGAGGCCAGAAGCGAAGCCCTGGACAAGGAATTCCACGGGGATTACCGAATCTTCGCCTCGGACAACGACCCCAAATCTCTGGCCATCGCCCAATCCAACGCCAGAAAGGCAGGCATGGACAAATATATCACCTTTACCCAGGCCGATGCCACCACACTGGAGCTGCCCCAGGGTAAGGGGGTCATCGTTACCAATCCCCCCTATGGTCAGCGCATGATGGAGCAGCGGCAGGCCCAGCGGCTTTTGCAGGCCTTTGGCAAGCATGTGGGCCCCAATCGTGATTACCAGAAGTACATCATTTCCTCCGAAGAGGAGCTGGAGCGGTATTACGGCAGAAAATGCACCAAAAAGCGTAAGCTCTATAATGGCATGATTAAGTGTAATCTTTTTATGTATTATTGATTTTGGGCATTGGCTTCTGTCCCCAACGCCCGCCGATTTTGTACAAATTTCCGTTTTCCGGTAGGGGCGATTATCAATCGCCCGCCGGTACAGGGTTGGGTTTATGAACTGCATACAACCCACCAAATTTGCACCAGCTTTGGCTCGCCCCTTTGGGGAGAGCTGTCAGCGTCAGCTGACTGAGAGGTGGCAGGATGCAGTTGCAACTTCTACAGATTCCGGCGAATTCGTACCGATTCACCACATTCTTACTTGTTCACTTTTCACTGTTACCTTTTACCTTAAATCATTCCCTCATCCACCACCCTTACGGGCGGTCCCCCTTCCCCCAGGGGAAGTTTTTATGAACTGCGTACAAGAAAAGGAGATTCTCCCATGAAACTAATGATTCTGGATGGCAACAGCATTGTAAACCGGGCTTTTTATGGGGTAGGCCATCTGTCCAATCGGCAGGGCCAGCCCACCGGGGCCATTTACGGCTTTTTAAACATTATGCAGTCCCTTTTGGACGAAGAAAACCCGGATGCCATGGCCATTGCCTTCGATGAGGCTGGCCCCACCTTCCGGAAACAGGCCTTTGACGATTATAAAGCCAACCGGAAACCCATGCCGGAGGATCTGGCCTCCCAGCTGCCTATTTTGAAAGACGTGCTTGCTGCCATGAACCTGAGAATGTTCTCCCTTCCCGGTTGGGAGGCAGACGACATTCTGGGCACTGCCGGGCGAATCTGTGGGGAAAATGGCTGGGACTGCGTCATTGTCACCGGTGACCGGGACTCCCTCCAGCTGGTAGACGACCATGTGACGGTAAAGCTCATCGTCACCCGGGGAGGCAAGACCCAGTCCACCAACTACACCCCCCAGGTATTTCAGGCGGAATACGGCTTTCCCCCCAAGGGGCTCATCGATCTCAAGGCTCTTATGGGCGACTCCTCGGACAACTACCCCGGTGTCCCCGGCATTGGCGAGAAGACCGCCAAGGATCTGATGGCAAAGTTCGGCTCTCTGGATGGGGTCTACGAACACGCAGAAGACGAAAGTCTGAAGGCTGGGGTAAAAAAGAAGCTGGCAGAGGGAAAAGAATCCGCCTATCAGAGCTATGATCTGGCCACCATCCGCACGGATGCCCCGGTGGATTTTGTCCCGGAGGAAAGCTGCATCACCTGTTGGGATCGGCCCAGGGTGCTGGAGCTGTTCCGCTGGCTGGATTTCGGTCGGCTGATTGAGAAATACCGGCTTCTGGAGCCGGAGGCCATGGAAATCACCGAAGATGCCCCCAAGACAGAAATGGAGGCCATTACCCCGGAAAATCTGGAGGATTTTCTGGCACTTTATGCTGCCCAGAACACGGTTTGGCTCTGGGGCAGCGATGACCTCAGCGAATTTGGGGTCTACTTTGGCGAAAAAGCCTGGTTCTGCTCTGAAAGTGAGCTTGGCCTTATGGACTGGCCCCGGCTCATGGATGGGATATTTACCCCCTCGGTTCATAAGGTGGGCCATGATATAAAATCTATGATGTCCGCCCTGCTGGGGCAGGGCTATCCCATAGAAGGCTTTGTATATGATACGGCCCTTGGTGCCTACCTTTTGGAGCCGGGCCGAAACGGCTATCCTCTGGATGGACTGCTCATGGATTACTGTCACAGAAATCTGGAGGAAGGCCCCGGTGGTAAAGCTGCGGCCATTTATGCGCTCCATCAGGTGCTGCCGGAGCAGGTCAAATCCCAGGGCATGGAGCAGGTCTATTATGACATTGATCTACCCCTGTGCTCCGTGCTGGCTGAAATGGAGCACTCCGGCATTCTTCTGGACAAGGATGCCCTTGTTTCCTTTGAAAAAATGCTGTCAGAGCGGATCTCTGACTGTGAAAACCTGATCTACGGCTATGCAGAGGAGCAGTTTAACATCAACTCCCCCAAACAGCTGGGAGTGCTGCTCTTTGAAAAGCTGGAGCTGCCCCACGGGAAGAAAACAAAATCCGGCTACTCCACCAATATTGATGTGCTGGAGGGTTTACGGGATAAGCATCCCATTATTCCCGCCATCATTGATTACCGGATGCTGACCAAGCTCCGCTCCACCTATGCCGAGGGACTTTTAAAGGTGGTCAACCGGGACGGTCGGGTACGCAGTACCTTCCAGAACATGGTCACCGCCACCGGGCGGCTCTCCTCCACGGATCCCAATCTGCAAAATATTCCCGTTCGCACAGAGCTGGGGGCAGAGATTCGAAAAATGTTTGTGCCCCAGGCGGGCTGGAGCCTGGTGGATGCGGACTACAGCCAAATTGAGCTGCGGGTGCTGTCGGACATTGCAAAGGACACCGCCATGCAGGAGGCGTTTATTTCCGGCGAGGATTTTCACACGGTCACCGCCGCCAGAGTGTTTGGCGTAGACCCGGGACAGGTCAGCCCCCAGATGCGCCGCAGTGCCAAGGCGGTAAACTTTGGCATTGTATACGGCATTTCTGATTTTTCCCTGGCTGGAGATATCGGGGTCAGCCGGAAGGAGGCCAAAGCCTATATTGACGAATATCTCAGCCACTATCAGGGTGTCAAGCAGTATATGTCGGATATTGTGGCCTTTGGCCGGGAAAAGGGCTATGTGGAGACCAGCTATGGCCGCCGGAGAGCCCTGCCGGAGCTGAAAAGCAGCAACTTCAATGTTCGCTCCGGCGCAGAGCGAATGGCCCTCAACACCCCAATTCAGGGCACCGCTGCGGACATTATCAAAATCGCCATGATCCGGGTCAGCAAAAAAATGAAAGAGCTGGGGCTTCAGGCCCGGCTTGTATTGCAGGTACACGACGAACTTATCATCGAGTGCCCCGATCAGGAAGCGGACACGGTAATGGAGGTCATTACCCGGGAAATGGAACAGGCCGCCACTCTGGCTGTGCCCTTGGTGGCGGAGGCACACAAGGGTAAAAACTGGGCCGAGGCGAAGTGATTTAGGTGTAGTGGCATGACAAGTTGTGCCCCTACACAGACTGTAACTAGAAGGTCGAATAAACATGAACATATTACCTATGACAGAACAAACCATCCCACAGGTGGCGGATTTAGAGCATCGTTCCTTCTCCACCCCCTGGTCAGAAAAATCCATCCGGGAGGAGCTCCAAAATGAATGGGCCCTGTGGTATGTGGCCCTGGAAGGGGACAGATTTTTAGGCTATATCGGAA
>CAZFXB010000068.1:0-9981 GCA_964522835.1 uncultured Oscillospiraceae bacterium | reverse complement strand
ATGCTGCCCTCCAGCTTTTCAGGTGTATGGGTGTTGGTAATGACATACACCCCCTGTACAATAGCAGCACTTGCGCTGTACCCCTCGGGTACGCTCACCTCTTCGGCCGTCCATGTAATCTTCTCGCCATTATAGTACTTCCACAGGCCAGTTGCAGTGTATGTCCAACCGTTTGCTTCATTCAGCGTCACGGGATCACCAACCGCTGTCTTTCCATTCGTAGTGGTAGTTGCATAAAACTGAACCTGAACACCGGAAGGACGGATACCATCCTGATTGTTTTCATCTGCCCATTCTTTACGAACGGTCAGACCAGTTTTCTCCACAACGTGCGTATTGGTGATTACTACTTTTCCGGTTGTTGCGTAATCGTATTTGGGCGTATATCCAGAAACCGTTTCCTCCACAACTGTATAATTTCCATCAGCACGCAATCCTTCAAATGTGTATGTCCATCCGTTCGCTGCAGAAAGCTGCGCCGTATCACCTGTGAGCTCATCATCAAGAAGCAGCTTCACAGTTACAGATGTCGGACGCTTATTATCGTTATTCTGCTGATCCACCCAGGACTTTTCTACAACCAAAGACTTTGTCGGAGGTGCATCTTCCTCATAGCTATTCTTAACAATCACTACAGACGTGTTGCCATTGGTGACCGTTACTCTGGCATTACCAGAGCCAGGGGTACCATTTGTCCCCACTTGATACGTGGTAGAAGAAAGCACATAGCCCGTAATGGGATCTGTCGTTGTCTCAGTTACTGTATAGTTTCCCGCATCCAGATTACTAATAGTGGCAGATATCTGATCACTGGGGCCAGTCACAGTCATGGTCTTGGTTGCCACGGTTGTATTAGAACTGTTCTTCACATCAAAAGTAACGCCGACTGTCTGGCCGGTGGTCAGTGTTACGCCATCAATTACCTTGACAATCTGGATACTACCACTAAGGGCCTTCTCGCCGCTCAGGGTAAAGTCCAAGCCGGAGCCACCAATGACGCAGCCATTTTGCCAGTCAGATTTCGCTACATTCAGTCCCGGACAGTCGTTGTTTGAATCCCAGTATCCGAAGGTGCCAGTAAACTCAACATCGTAATTCTTTCTATCATAGGAGACCTGCTTCTTCAGAGTTACGGTAAATCTGGTGGGAGACGCTTTTGTTCCTACATTGAAGCTGCCATTCAGGCGGATCTGACTTACACCGGTACTACCATTGCTGTTGCCGCCGTAAGAAACTGAATAAGTCTTTCCGCTGCCATCTTTAACGGTAATGTTATTGACATCAGATGCTGTCATCGAATAACTCTGAGGAACCGTCTTTCCGTCAACATACAAAGTGGCAGAAAGGGCCACCCCAATATCGATATGATCCACTGTGCCGGTTGTTGGATAAGAATCATGTTTTTGTGTTTCTGTACCATACTCATCAGCGTTTTCACCACTGAGAACGCTCGCCAACACATCAATGGCCTCCAGCAGTTCTTCCTTGTAGTCATCCGCTGGCAGGCTCTGTACTCTGGTCTTTAGATTTTTCACCTGCTCCACCGTCAGGGCCATGGACTTGTCATAATTGGCATCATCGGTGAGCAATTCGAAAACTTCTTTACAGGTCTTCAGCTTCATCAGCCGATCGTAGAAGCTTTCCTCTTTCTCAGATTCCTTATTTTCCTCCTGAGGCTTCTCAGCAGGCTCCTCATTCACAGACTCTTTCTCAGATTCCTTAGCATCCGCTTTTGCTTCTTCCTTGGAATCCTCCACTGCCGCAGGCGCATCTCCTTCAAGCTCAGAAGCAGAAGGTGCATCCGTGGGCGCAGTAGAAGTATCAGGCGCAGCCGATACTGTCGGATCTGTCGTGGCCGTGGCCTCCGCAGGCGCTTGGGATACCGTGAGCTCCTGAGGCGCTTCCGACGGAGCGGGTGCGGCCGTGGCCTCCGCAGAAGCCGTTGGCTCTGCCGTAGCCTTATGGGCGCCCTCAGACTCCTCCACACGCTCCGTTACCGCCACCGGCTCCTCAACCAGGGACACAGCATCCGTGGCGTAAACCCCCACGGAGCTGAACATGCCAAAGAGCATGGCCAGCAACAGAACAACTGATATTTTTCGATACAATCCTTTCAAATCAAAAACCTCCTTTTCTATTTGTTTTGATAGCAGGATTATCCGCTGTCCCAATTATACGATGGCATTACACGTATATTCTGTCGAATCATCGGGACAATGAAATTTTATATCATCGCATTCTCTGGTGATACACACCCCTCATCCACATTCCTCCCTCAAACTCAATAACTGGTCAATCAATCAGTGTTTTCTCGCCAAAAAATGGTTATTGACCTGTTTGTTCAGATTATATCAACCGAATTAGGCAATGTAAATCATACCAAAGTATGATAAGAACTTCGAACTTTAGCATCATCCCCTGACAATTTCGGACATAAAAATAGGGTCGAGTATGTCCTCGACCCTAAAATACCAGTATTTTGGAAAGAGAATCACCTTCTTTTTCCTCCATAGCCAGCCCCTGCGGCCACAAAAGAGCCAATCGCCACCCCAAGCAATCCACACCCCAAAAGTATGATTAAATGCTCTCCTACCTCTCGAAAAAAAATCCCACGAAGAACGAAAATAATCAGAAAATAGATTGCACCAGTGCACAGTGACATAGGCAAAGGCCCTTTCTCGCTCCTTCGTGAAACCCAAAGTGCCCCCACAGCGGCAGCCACCAGTGTGATCCCCCAGGATACGGCCTCCATGGCCCCCACCGGGAGAATACCGCCCGTAAAGAACGCCGTAAAAATGGCCGCCAGCCCCAGGGAGACCGCCCCCATAACGCCAATGCCACCCAATAAGACCCCTACTGTCTGGTTTTTCATAGAAAAAACTCCTCTCGCAAACGCTCGATAAAGCGTATGCAAGAGGAGCCTTTAAAATTACGATTACTGATTCTCGTTGGTCTGGGTTCCCTTGGTGGAAATGGCCCAACGGGTGAACTGGATCCGAACACGGTCTTCGCTGGTCTCGATGGTAACCAGATCGTCCTTGATGTGAACAATCTTACCGACAATGCCACCGATGGTGGTAACATCGTCCCCTACAGACAGACCGGAACGCATATCGTTCAGAGCCTTTTTCTTCTTGTTCTCAGGACGGATCAGCAGGAAATAAAATACCACAATGAGCACCACAAAGGGCAGCAGCATAGTGATGAGAGAGCCGCCGGTGGAAGCAGTCTCGGTCAGAATAGAAACGTTCATGTAATGATTCCTCCGTTTTTAAAATCAAGAGATATTATACGGGCTTACGCCCCAGATTGCAAGGACAAGTTATATTTTTCGTGCAAGTTTCTCGGAATACTCCTCCCGGAAGGCCTGGAAGTTCCCTTCATCCAGCGCATTCCGGATCCGCTCTGCCAGTTTGTTGTAGAAATACAGATTGTGCATCACCGCAAGCCGCATAGCCAGCATCTCTTCTGCCTTGAACAGGTGATGGATGTAGCTTCTGGTATACCGGCGGCAAACAGGACAATCACAGTGGGGATCAATGGGCTTGTCATCGTAGATATACTTGGCATTCTTCATGTTGATGGCACCTTCCCAAGTGAAAAGCCGCCCATGGCGGGCATTTCTAGCGGGCATGACGCAGTCAAAGAAGTCGATACCACGGGCCACGCCCTCGATGATATTGCTGGGGGTACCAACACCCATAAGATATCTGGGTTTATCCACAGGTGTGTGTGGAGCCAACACATCCAGAATGTGATACATGGTCTCAGTGGGTTCGCCCACAGCCAGGCCGCCGATGGCCACGCCTGCCACAGGCATATTTTTCAGCTGCTGCATGTGCCAGATTCGAAGATCATCGTAGGTGCCGCCCTGGTTGATGCCAAAAAGCACCTGTCCCGGGTTGACCGTATCGGGCAGCTGATTGAGCCGATCCAGCTCCTTAATGCACCGCTCCAGCCAGCGCTGGGTACGCTCCACCGATGCCTTTACATAGGCTCTGGGGGCAGGGTTTTCCACGCATTCATCAAAGGCCATGGCAATATCAGAACCCAGGTTGGACTGAATCTGCATGCTCTCCTCCGGCCCCATAAAGATCCGGTGACCATCCAGGTGAGAGGCAAAGGTGACCCCCTCCTCCTTGATTTTCCGGAGACCAGCCAGGGAAAACACCTGAAATCCACCGGAATCCGTCAAAATAGGCCCGTCCCAGGTCATAAACTTGTGGAGACCGCCCATGGCCTTCACCACCTGATCGCCAGGGCGCAGGTGAAGATGATACGTGTTGGAAAGCTCCACCTGGGTTCCGATCTTTTCAAGATCTGCTGCACTAAGTGCGCCCTTAATGGCCCCCTGTGTACCCACATTCATAAACACAGGGGTTTGAACTGTGCCGTGGGGACAAGTAAACTCACCCCGGCGGGCAAGACCTTCGGTCTTCAAAATCTTAAACATTTCTAACTCCTATCCTCAGTACAAAAACATAGCATCTCCAAAGGAAAAGAAGCGATACTTTTCCTTTACACCCTCTTCATAAGCCGCCATCACATGATCCTTCCCTGCGAACGCAGAAACCAGCATCAGCAGAGTGCTCTCCGGCAGGTGGAAATTGGTCACCAGTGCGTCCATGGCCTTAAACCGATAGCCGGGATAGATGAAGATTTCCGTCCAGCCGGAGCTTTCCCGGAAGGTGCCGTCCTCAGAAGCGAAGGACTCCAGTGTGCGGCAGGATGTGGTTCCCACGCAGACAATACGGCCCCCGTTTTTCTTGGTATTGTTGAGAATTTCCGCAGTTTCTGCTGAAATCATACAAAACTCCGAGTGCATATGATGGGACTGTACATCCTCCACCGCCACAGGCCGGAAGGTACCCAGCCCCACATGTAAGGTCACATAGGCAATATTTACCCCCATGGCCTGTATCTTTTCCAGCAGCTCCGGCGTAAAATGCAGCCCGGCAGTAGGTGCGGCAGCGGAGCCTACCACCTTGGAGTAAACAGTCTGATACCGCTCTCCATTTTGCAGTTCTTCCTTGATGTAAGGGGGCAGAGGCATTTTCCCCAGTCGTTCCAGCACCTCCAAAAAGATGCCCTCATAGTGAAACTCCACCCGCTTTTTGCCCTCACCCAGATCCTCCAGAATGGTGGCTGTCAGTTCCCCTTCTCCAAACAGGACCTGTTCTCCGGGCTTCAGCTTGCGTCCAGGGCGGGCCAAGCATTCCCAGCTGCCATCGGTCTGCTCCTTCAAAAGCAGCAGCTCCACTGCACCTCCGGTGGGATTTCTTTTTCCATATAGTCGTGCAGGCAGCACTCGGCTGTCGTTGAGAACCAGGGTATCGCCGGGCCGCAAATACTCCGGAATGTCAAAGAAATGCCGATGACTGATCTCTCCTGTCTGCCGATTCAGGGTCATAAGCCGGGATCCATCCCGCCGCTCCAGCGGGGTCTGGGCGATCAGCTCCTGGGGCAAATCATAGTTAAAATCGCTTGTTTTCACGATAATTCCTCTTATCTTCATTAGTAGTCCGGGCAGATGCCCATACAGTGTATATCATATTACAAAACCCGTATTCATGCAAGCATTTCTTGCGCCAAATCGCAAATCCGTCTCAAGCATACAATGTTTAATACAATGTTTAATCGTTAAACATTGTAGACATTTTCATTTTTTCATGTTACAATCAGAGGGGTGATAATAATGAGTGAAAAGAAAAACTCCGACGCAAAGATTCGCGCCAACAATAAATACACCTCGGCCCACTACGATCGTATCAACCTGGCCCTTCCAAAGGGCAGCCGCCGACTTGTAGACTATTGCGCCAAAAAGCACGGCGAAAGTGTAAACCGATATGTATGCCGTGTGGTGTTGGAAGCCATCAAAAAAGAGCTGGAAAAAGAAAAAATGATGGAGAAAGAGTTCTTTGAGATGTTCTGAGGCTCCGACAAATTGCCTGAAAATCCACGAAAAAACAGAAGATTCTTATACGCCTCCAAACCTTGACAGGTGCGGAGGCGTATGTTACTATTACTTTAAAGTAGCAGTAGTGTAGAGAATTGTCGTTCTCTCCCCTGCCCTGCTTTTTTATCACATAAGATTGTAAATTTGCTATACTGATTAGAGGAGCGATGCAATATGAAAAAATATAAGGTTGGTATTATCGGAGCCACTGGTATGGTCGGCCAGCGGTTCATCACCCTGATGGATGGACACCCCTGGTATGAGACTGTGGTACTGGCTGCCTCTTCCCGTTCCGCAGGAAAAAAATACGAGGATGCAGTAGGTAAGAAATGGTGTATGAAAGACGCCATTCCCCAGTGGGCCAAAGATATCACCGTAATGGACGCAGATGCAGACGCTGAAAAAATTGCAGACATGGTTGATTTCGTGTTCTGTGCCGTGGATATGGATAAGGATAAGATTCGGGAGCTGGAGTACAAATACGCCCGGCTGGAGTGCCCTGTGGTCTCCAACAATTCTGCACACCGTGGAACTCCCGATGTGCCCATGGTGATTCCTGAAATCAACAACGACCATCTAAAGGTTATCACCGATCAGAAAAAGCGTCTGGGCACCAAGCGGGGCTTTGTGGCAGTCAAGTCCAACTGCTCCATCCAGAGCTATGTCCCTGCCCTTTCCATTATTAAAGAGAAATACGGCCTCAACAAGGTGCTGGTTTGCACCTACCAGGCTATTTCCGGTGCCGGAAAAACCTTTGAGACCTGGCCCGAGATGGTGGATAACCTGATTCCCTACATCGGCGGCGAGGAAGAAAAATCTGAGCAGGAGCCCATGAAGGTTTGGGGCAAGGTGGAAAACGGTGTCATCGTCAACGCTCCCGGCCCGGACATTACCGCTCAGTGCCTCCGTGTCCCTGTCTCCGACGGTCACATGGCCGCAGTTTTCGCCTCTTTCGACAAGGAAGTTGATTTCGAGGATGTAAAAAAGATGTGGGCAGAGTTCAAGGGCCGCCCCCAGGAGTTGAATCTCCCCCACGCCCCTAAACAGTTCATTCACTACTTCGAAGAGGACAACATGCCTCAGACCAAGCTCCACCGGGATCTGGAGGGCGGCATGGCTATTTCCGTGGGTCGCCTGAGAAAAGACACACAATATGACATGAAGTTCGTATGCCTGTCCCATAATACCCTCCGTGGCGCCGCCGGCGGTGCTGTGTTGCTGTCGGAGCTGCTGTGTGCTGAGGGCTATATCGATCATAAGTGAGGTTTTTGATATGAAAACGCCTATTTTTACCGGTTCCAGCGTTGCCATTGTTACTCCCATGCACGCTGATGGCTCTGTTAACTACGAAAAGCTTTCTCAGCTCATCGAGCTGCAAATTGCCGGAGGTACCTCTGCCATCACCATTTGCGGAACCACCGGTGAGTCCTCTACCCTGAAGGATCCGGAGCACATCGAAGCCATTGCCTTTACAGTTCGCCAGGTGGCAGGACGAATTCCTGTCATTGCCGGCACCGGCAGCAACGACACCGACCATGGCACCTACCTCTGCCGGGAGGCCGCCAAGGCCGGAGCTGATGCTCTGCTGTTGGTAACTCCCTATTATAATAAGTGTACCCCCAAGGGTCTGGTTCGGCATTACCTCACCATGGCAGACAGCGCCGGTATTCCCTGCATTGTCTACAACGTCCCCTCCCGCACCGGTGTTTCCATGTCTGTGCCCATCTATAAGGAGCTTTCTCAGCACCCCCTGATGAACGGCGTAAAGGAAGCCTCCGGCAGCACCGACATCGTTCTTCGCACCCTGGATGCCTGCGGAGATGACTTCAACATCTGGAGCGGCAATGACAACCAGATCGTCCCCTATATGGCCATGGGCTGTAAGGGTGTCATCTCTGTTCTGGCAAATGTTTGCCCCAAAGAGACCGCCGAAATTGCAGCCGCTTGCCTGGCTGGTGATTATGGGAAGGCCGCAAAGATGCAGGTTTCCTACATGGAGCTGATCGATGCTCTGTTCTGCGAGGTGAATCCCATTCCTGTTAAGACGGCCCTCAACCTGATGGGGCTGGAAGTCGGCCCCCTGCGTATGCCTCTGTGCGAAATGGAGGACGCCACCAAAGCAAGACTCCAGGCGGCCCTGGCCGCCAAGGGTCTCATCTGACCCTCATACACAAAAGAAAGGATGTCTGATCCATGACAAAGGTGATTATCTCCGGCTGCAACGGAAAAATGGGCCAGGTGGTAACCCAGATGGTGTCTGCCGCTGATGGAATCCAGGTCGTTGCCGGATTTGACAAGAATCCTGTGAAGCAAAATGATTATCCCGTCTACGCCGACCCCATGGAGTGCCCCGTTAAAGCAGACTGTGTCATCGATTTTTCCCATCCCAGTGCCCTTCCCGGTCTTCTTGGCCTCTGCAAAAGCACCGGCTGCGGCGTTGTCCTTGCCACCACAGGCTATACAAAGGAACAACTGGCAGAAATCGAAGATGCCGCCAAGGAGATCCGTATTTTCAAATCCGCTAATATGAGCCTGGGCATCAATGTGCTTCTTGCTTTGGTGAAACAGGCCACAAAGGTGCTCGGTTCTTCCTGCGACATTGAAATTGTGGAAAAACACCATCGCCGAAAGTTGGACGCTCCCAGCGGCACCGCCCTGATGATCGCCGATGCGGCGGCGGAAATGCTGGATACCCAACCCGAATATGTCTACGGCCGGCATGACCGTAGACAGCAGCGCCCCAAGAATGAAATCGGGATCAGTGCTGTCCGAGGCGGAACCATCGTAGGCGAACATGAGGTGATCTTTGCCGGAGCCGATGAGGTGCTGGAGATCCGCCACACCGCCTATTCCCGGGAAATCTTTGCATCCGGTGCCGTAAAAGCGGCAGACTTTATCGCCCACAGACAGTCCCCCGGCATTTACAATATGGAAGATTTGGTTTCGGAGGTAATTTAAATGACATCCATTACTTATTGCGAAAACATCGCCCTGGTCACCCTGAGAAATGTCCCCTGTGAGAACAGCTGCATTGCAGACCTGTTTTCTGCCATTTCCGGCAACGGCATCAATGTGGATATGATTTCCCAGACAGCCCCCCAGAGCAACACCATTTCTCTGGCATTCACCATTTCCATGGAGGCCATGGGTTTGCTTATGCCTCTGGTCAACAGCTTTAAGACAACTTATCCCGAGCTTACCATGGAGCTGTCCCCTGGCATGACCAAAATCAATTTCTTCGACCAGGACATGGTCACCACCCCCGGCGTTGCCGCCAAGGTATTTGCCGCCTTTGCAGAGGCAAATCTGGTTATGACCATGATTACCACCTCCACTGTGGATATCTCCGTGCTGATTTCCCAGGCTCTGGAGGATGCCGCCCTGGAGCAGTGCAAAAAAATCTACGGCATCACCCCGGAAGAAAGTCCCTTTGAGTAAACCGACAAATCAATGCAAAAGACTGCCAGCTTTTCGAGCATCCGAAAAGCTGGCAGTCTTATTTTTTAATGTAAGGATTACGCCAGAATTGCCTTGTGGAATACCTTCTTACCCTTCTTGATGACCACGCCTTCCTTCAGGGCATCGGCAGAAACGGTCATAGCGGGATCCGTCACCTTCTCGTCGGCCACAAATACGCCGCCCTGCTGTACCAGCCGACGGGCTTCACCGTTGGACTTGCAAAGACCGCACTTTACCATCAGTGTCAGTACGCCGATCTGGCCCTCGGCCACATCCTGGGCCGTCAACTCCGTGGTGGGCATATCAGCAGAGGCTCCGCCTGCACCGAACACGGCCTTGGCGGCGTTCTGTGCCTTGACTGCCTCCTCCTCGCCGTGAACCATCTTGGTCAGCTCAAAGGCCAGGATCTCCTTGGCGGTGTTCAGCTGGCTGCCTTCCCAGGCATCCATCTTGTCGATTTCCTCCAGGGGCAGGAAGGTCAGCATCCGGATGCACTTCATAACATCGTCGTCCCCCACGTTTCTCCAGTACTGGTAGAAGTCATAGGGAGAGGTCTTGTTGGCATC
>CAZFXB010000067.1:0-10001 GCA_964522835.1 uncultured Oscillospiraceae bacterium | reverse complement strand
CTTTGCCTCAGCACATCCCACACGGGTTGCACCGGCAAGGTTGCACAAAGGCAAACGCATGGATTTATAGAATGTGCTGTGAGTTGGTAGATAGCTTTTCAGATGGGATTAATATCCCCTCTGCGCTGACTATTTTCCCATACTCTTCTGCTGCCAAGGCAACCTATGTTACCATTGTCGGCAGCCCCGGACGGACAATCGACCGGTTTAGTTGGTGCGAACCGCACCAAGTTTCTTTGTTAGCTTGCACTTCGCTGAATGCCCATGCTGGAAATGGTCTTAGGCATCATGGACAATCTCTGTATGGTTTCATCATGTAACTTTACAAATTGTAGATAATCTTGTTCGAGAGCGTTCTGACTAAAGTTTTCTGTCTTAGGATCATAATGCTGTAAAAGAAATGCTGAGTACAGGTCACGTTGAATTCGACCGCCGTCTGGCATAGTATTCCAACGTTGAGATAGAGGTTTTGCTGTATATTCTTTTGTCATATGGTTATACTGGCTTGCTCTAACTGATGTCGGCACTTTTATAACACCCATAACTCCAAGAGACGTGCATTTTTGCTGCAAAATCCCGATAAGTGTGGCAGGTGCTTTATTGGCAACCGATTTCCCGAATCGTTTCTTACGCTTAAACCTTCCAGTCTTAGGAGAAATCTCCGTTCTTTTCGCCCGATGAGTCAGAGACGGCCACGCCATATCCTCCACATAGAAACAATCTCCAAGAGAAAGTAGGTAGTTTGCCAGTTCTATATGTTGACGTTTTCGAACTTCTGCCTGACTGTGTTGAAGATGTGCTAATTCGTTCTGTAGTCGGCAATACCGTTTCGACTTATTGTGGGTCAGTTTAACTCCACGCTTGATTGTTCCATTCTCGTTATAGTTGTTCGGATTTGTAGCTCTGCGACTCCGCTCCATTTTACGTTGAATACGCCGCTTCTCCTTCTCAATATTCTGTACTTGATCTGCCAACTCTACCAGATTCGCCGCCTCTGCCGAAGAATACGCCAGTGTCTGTGGCCCGATGTCAAGGCCTACCGCTCCATGACCCACAGGATGCAGTGGCATACCTGTGTTAGCGTCTTTCTTAATTGCAGGTTTTCCTTCCAGTACAAGCTGTGCGTACCAATGGTCTTTTGATTTACCATGTTTGCGAATAATTCGTACATATTTTACACGATACGAAAGCATTTCTGTCTCATATGTATTATCATGGTCCAATTTTAACGGAAGTCTCAATCCCTTCCACTCAATATGATCTCCACGGAAGATAATTTCCACACCGCCACTTTTTCCTGCCACGGAATAACCTCTTAACGAATGAATATCGCCCTTCTTTTTAAAGTGGACTTGTCTTCCATCTTTTTGAAACAGCATTTTATCAAACGCTGCCCAAACCTGTGGTGCTATTCCGTGTACCGCAACACTGGAACCGATATTTTGCTTAAAGTGTTTATAATAATCCTTCGCCGCTGTTTTGAATCCATATTCCGTAAACCCAGAATTCTTCAAAAGCTTATCTCGTTGTTTATATAATTTTCTTAACTCTTGCTTATGCTCTGCATTTTTCCAATCCAAAAGCTGAATTCTCTTTTGAATCTCTCTATATTCAGAAGATTGCTCCAACTTCCGTAGATTTTTTAATTCTGCACGAACCATTGTGTTGTATATCTGCCGTGCGATTTCGAATCGTTTTGCAAGGCGGTCTTCCTGCCATTTTTCTATTTTTAGCGGCAATGTGAGACAACAAGTATCTGTACTGCATTTTTTCACAGGAATCCCCTCCTTTTTGTTAATCCACAGGTTCAGTATACCTGGATTGAAAAGTTTTGTCAAGAGAGACAAAACTAAACACCTTTAGTTGTTGGTTATTTTATCCAGTGCAAAGCCACAATAGCCCCTATAAATTAAAGAAAACAGGGAAGGGCACACCAACGCCCTTCCCCTTTTTACTGCTTTTTTACTGTTCCCAGTTGTGGTACACGTTCTGAACGTCGTCGTCGTCCTCCATGGCATCCAGCATCTTCTGCATATTCTTGATGTCATCTTCCTTCTCCAGGGTCTGATAGTTCTGAGGAACCATCTCAATCTGGGCGGAAGCGAAGGTGTACTTTTCCTGGAGGGCCTCTGACACGGCGTTGAAGTCGTCGGGTTCGGTGTAGATCACGTGGACATCGTCATCCTTGTTGTAGTCGGATGCGCCGGCCTCCAGGGCCTCCATCATCATCTCGTCCTCGTCGTACTCCTCATCCTCGTCCTCGATCACAATGACGCCCTTCTTATCGAAGCTCCAGCTGACGCAACCGGATGCACCCAGGTTGCCGCCGAACTTGTCGAAGTAGTGCCGCATGTTAGAGGCGGTACGGTTCCGGCTGTCGGTCATGGTCTCAACAATGACTGCTACACCGGAGGGGCCGTAGCCCTCATAGGTAATGGACTCAAAGTTGTCGGCATTGCCGGCACCCAGAGCCTTATCGATGGTACGCTTAATGTTGTCGTTGGGCATATTGGCCGCCTTGGCCTTGGTAATAACAGCAGCAAGCCGGGAGTTGTTTGCAGGATCACCGCTGCCACCCTCCTTTACCGCCACGATGATTTCACGGGCGATTTTGGTGAATGCAGCAGAACGCTTTGCATCGGCAGCACCCTTGGTTTTCTGAATGTTATGCCACTTGGAATGTCCGGACATTATGTTTCAATCCCTTCGTGAGAAATAATTTACATGAACCGTATTATTTTAGCACAGATTTTTCTATATCTCAAGCACTTTTCCCGAAAAAGCCAACGGCTACACGAAAAATTGCTCGATCTGGGGCATTCTTTCCGTTGGGAGCACCGCAATCTCCGGGAATCGGGCCGCCAGCTTGGCTGCCAGCTTCCCCACAATGGGGTTCTCGGTGGAGTAGTGCCCTGCATCGATCAGGTTGATTCCCTGGCCCTGGGCATCGATCCAGTAGTTGTGCTTCACGTCCCCTGTTACAAAGGTGTCGCAGCCCGCCTTTACCGCATCGGGGAGATAGTCTGCACAGGAGCCGCAGCCGGTGGCAATTCTCCTGACCGGTTTTCCCCCACGGCAGTATCGAAGCCCATTGGCACCCAGTTTTTCTTTCACCAGAGCCAGAAAATCCTCCAGGGGCATTTCCTCTGAAAGCTGACAGATATGGCCGATTTTCCCCTCTGCCAGATGTTCTATCGCCGTAAGTCCCAGAGCCTCCACCAGAGTATCGTCCACCCCGTCCTCCGCTTCGTCCAGGTTGGTGTGCATACAGATGGCTCCAATGCCCCTTTCCAGCAGAGCCATAACCTTTTCCTGTTGATGATTATCGTCCGTCACAAATTTATGGGTATCCCAAATCAGGGGATGGTGGGATACGATCAGTTCCGCACCGATCTCCCCAGCCTCCCGAATCACATCCATAGTAATATCCAACGACACCAGAATTTTGGTCACCCGGGCATTTTTTCTGCCCACCAGATGCCCCACGTTATCCCAGGGTTCAGCCCCCTCTTTCGGGGCAATCTCCCACAGGTAGTTAAGAATATCCGAAATGGTCATTGCGCTTCCTCCAAATTTCTCAGTTTCCTCAGAGCCCCTTCAAACTGACGAAGCTTCTCTTCGTTTCCATCCTTTGCATTTTGTAGTCCTGCCACAGTCATGCTCAGGCTGTCCAAAACCCGATCCATATAATCCCGGTACAACTCCCCCTGCCGCAGAACCTCTCCCTGGGGACGATAAATCTCCCCCAAGCGCAGGGGCATATCCTCCCCCCAGTACACCTCCATCACCGTATAGACAAATTTTCCGTCCCGGGCCAATACCTCCCGGCGAATAGAAAATCCATTTTGAGAAAGGTAGCTCCGAAGCTCATAGGGTGCAGACTGGGGCTGTAGAATAAACTGATACTCCGGCGTCCAGATATCCCTGGCTGCCTCCAGAATAGAACAGATGGTCTCCCCGCCCATTCCGGCACAAATCACCGTGCGGAATGCCCCCCGGGGGATCGCCTGTAGCCCGTCAGACAGATAGAAGGACAGGGCATTGCCAATCCCATAGTTGGCCGCATTCTGCCGGGCGGAGTTCAGGGGCTTCTCCCGCAGATCAGCAGCAATCGCCTGGGGACAGATACCGTTTTTCAGCAGATAAATGGGCAGACGACCGTGATCTGTACCCACGTCCACAGCAACGCTGCCCCTTCTCACCATGTCTGCGCAGACCTGAAGTCTTGCGGATAGCTTCATAAAAACCTCCAAAAAAGAAACGCCCGGATGGATTTACCGCCCGGGCTGATTTCAAACCTATTATGCTTCGCCCAGATAAGCGTTCAGGGCACCCAGGAACTCGTCGCAGTCCACACCGTGAACCATGCAAGCCTCCTCAACGGTCTCACCCCGGGAAGAGGGGCAGCCCAGGCAATGCATACCGATGGACAGGAACATGGGAGCAGCCTCAGGATTGGTATCCAGAATGGTGCCGATAATGGTTTCTTTGGTAATCTTCGCCATGATTAAACCTCCTGACTTGTATTTTCTTTATTATATCCCAGCAAGGGCTTTTTTTCAACAGGAATTTATAAGGAAGCAAACCTTCACATTGTCCGGAAAACGCCACCTCTTCACTTTTTACTTTTACTTCTTATCTCAAAAGGGCTGTCCTGACATCCAGAACAGCCCTTTTGCCTATCCCAGTACCATCCGGTCTGTGGCGAAGCCATCGCCGCCGGAGGCCACATTGAACTTTTCCAAAAGATTTTCCACTGTCAGCTTTTTCTTTTCTTCTCCCGAAATATCCAGAATGATTTTGCCATCCTTCATCATAATCAGCCGGTTGCCGTGGGCAATGGCATCCTTCATATTGTGGGTAATCATCAGGGTGGTCAAATTGTCCCGGGAGACGATTTTCTCCGTGGCATCCAGCACTTTGGCTGCCGTTTTCGGGTCAAGTGCCGCCGTATGCTCGTCCAGAAGCAGCAGCTTGGGCCTTACCAGGCTGGCCATAAGCAGCGTCAGAGCCTGACGCTGACCGCCGGACAGCAGGCCCACCTTGGAAGTAAGCCGATCCTCCAGACCAAGATCCAGAATTTTCAGCAGCTCCTTATACTCCTCCCGCTCCGCCTTGGTAATGCCGGTGCGGAGGGTCCGCTTCTGTCCCCGGCGTTTTGCCAGAGCCAGATTCTCCTCGATCTGCATGGTGGCTGCCGTACCGGTCATGGGATCCTGGAAGACCCGGCCGATATACTTGGCCCGCTTGTGCTCCGGCAGCTTTGTTACATCCACCCCATCGATGGTGATGGAGCCTTCATCCACAGTAAATACGCCGGCAACTGCATTCAAAAATGTAGATTTTCCTGCACCATTGCCGCCGATCACGGTGCAGAAGTCCCCGTCCTTCAAGTGGAGGGATGCTCCGTTCAGGGCAACCTTTTCGTTCACAGTGCCTGCATTAAACACCTTTACAATATTGTCAACCTTCAGCATTTCAGGCCCCTCCCTTCTTGGCTTTTCCCGCAAAGTGCGCATTCTCCCAGTAGGGCACCGCCAGGAATACGGCCACTACCACTGCCGTGAGCAGCTTCAGATCATCGGTGGAAAGTCCCAGCCGGAGCACCACCTGAATCACCACATAGTAGATGATGGCGCCAAACACAGCAGCCAGCAGCTTCAGTGCAAAGTTGATAAATACCTTACCGAAG
Organism: uncultured Oscillospiraceae bacterium; assembly: GCA_964522835.1. Classification (GTDB taxonomy): domain Bacteria; phylum Bacillota; class Clostridia; order Oscillospirales; family Oscillospiraceae; genus HGM13006. The sequence goes on along the minus strand of CAZFXB010000067.1, from coordinate 4,309 downwards.
ATGACCTCGCCAATGATAACAGCAGCCAAACCAATGACGATTGCGCCACGGCCCATGTTGATATCTGCAAAGCCCTGATACTGAGAAAGGAGGGCCCCGGACAGAGCCACCAGACCGTTGGACAGCATCAGTCCCAGCACCTTGGTCACATTGGTGTTGATACCCTGAGCCCGGGACATATTTTCATTGGCACCGGTAGCCCGGAGGGAGCAGCCCATCTCTGTACCAAAGAACCAGTACAAGAGAGCAATGACCACAACACAGAAAATCAGCAGCGCCAGCAGAGGGTTCTCCAGTCCCAGGGTACGTACATACCGGGCGGACACCAGAAGATTATATTTGTCAACAGACACAGGCAGATTGGCCTTGCCGCCGCCGGTACCCCAACCCATGATCCGCAGATTCACGGAGTAGAGGGCCAGCTGGGTCAAAATACCGGCCAGAATGGCGGGAATCCCGCAGGCCGTGTGCAAAAGGCCAGTCACAAGACCTGCCAGCATACCAGCCAGCACCGCTGCAATCAGTGCCAGCCAAACGGGTGCACCGTTCAGGGTCAAAAGTACACAAACTGCGCCACCGGTGGCCAGCGAGCCATCCACCGTCAGGTCAGCCACATCCAAAATTCGATAGGTGATGTAGACACCAATGGCCATAATGCCCCAAATCATGCCCTGAGCCACAGCACCGGGCATGGAATTCAGAAGGGACACAAGAAAATCCATAGGAATTACCTCCAAAATCTAATAATCATAGCGAAAGGCAGCGGAAAAGGAATCGCCCTTTCCGCTGCATCATTCACTTGGAAATTACTCGGTTGCGATGGCCTCATAGCCCTCGGGAGGGGTGATGCCCAGAGTCTCGCAGTTGGCAGCGTTATATTTCTTTGTCACATTGGCAGCGAAGGACACAGGCATGGTCTTAACATCGGCACCGTTCACAAGAATCTCATAAGCCATTTCGCCAGTGGCGTAGCCAAGGTCATAGTAGCTGATGGACAGCGTTGCAACGCCGCAGCCGGAGCAGATGCCCTCTTCGCCGCAAACCACAGGAACGCCAGCAGGAAGCACCACATTTGCGATAGCCTCAGTGTTGGAAGCTGCGGTGTTATCCGTGGGGATGTAGAGCACATCACAGGCATCGCAGGCAGACTGGGTAACAGAAGAAACATCGTTGGTATCGTTAAATGCGAAGCGCTCCACCTCGAAGCCCTCTTCTTTCAGATAGCCCTCAATCACATCACACTGATATACGGAGTTGGGCTCAGCAGTACAGTATACAAGGCCCACCTTCTTGGCATCGGGGAACATTTCCTTCACCATGGCAGCCTGCTGGTCAAGAGGTGCCAGGTCAGAGGTACCGGAAACATTGGAGCCTACAGTACCGGTCCAGTTGTCGATCTCCAGTGCAGTGGCATAGTCGGTAACAGAGGTACCCAGTACAGGAATATCAGCAGTGGCAGCGGCAGCAGCCTGGAGGGGTGCTGTGGCATTTGCCATAATAAGATCCACGTTGCTGGACAGGAATCCGTTTACAATGGTGGAGCAGTTGGCACTGTCGCCGGAAGCATTCTGCTCATCAAATGTAACCTTGTCTCCCAGCTTCTCTGTCAGAGCATCCTTAAAACCCTGGGTTGCAGCGTCCAGTGCATCGTGCTGCACCAGCTGGCAAATGCCCACAAGATAGGTCTCCCCATCGGCAGGAGCAGCAGCCTCAGCAGTGCCGGAAGAAGCGGCATCGGCGGGAGCGGAAGAAGCGGCATCGGAACCGCAGGCAGTCATTGCAGCCAGCATACACAGGGCCAGAAGCAACGCAAGAAGTTTTTTCATTTTCATAATAAGAACCTCCAAATCGTGCCTAAAATCGTTTTAATGCTTTAGCACGTTACATCAAAGAATTATACGCTTTTTTTACAGAATGTCAACAAAAAACTTGAACAAAACAGCAGAAAAATTTTAGCACATTTTCATGTAAAAGTGTTAAAGTGCGCTTTCAATAACACTTTCCTCTTTTTCCTGCATCTTGTATCAGGGAAGTCTTTCTGATACAATGGACATAAGAGAAACAGGCGGTGATGTTTCTGGAAATGAAAAATAAAATTTATAGAATGCTGCCCCGGTACTGGATGCGCTTGGACACTGGATCCCCGCCGACCGGGTTATGGTGAAAATGAGTTTCGCATAGAAATACCCCCTAAAATAGACTTTGGATATTTCCGTGGTCTACTTTAGGGGGATCATATCAATCGAAATTCGTAGGGGCATTCTATTATTTTCTCTGTTCCCGCACCTTGCTGGGAGCCAGTCCATCATATCGCTTAAAGGCCCGGCTCATGGTCAGAGCAGAGCTAAAGCCGGTGGCTTCGGCAATGTCCTTGAGGCTGTGATCTGTATCCATCAGCAGCTTGGCTGCCTCCAGCCGGCGGAGCTGAATAAAGTCAAACAGCCGAATGCCGTACTGCTCCCGAAACACCTTGGAGCAATAGGTGGGGGTCATACCGAACTGATCCGCAATATAGGAAACGGTCAGGTTGGGATCCCGGTAATTCTCCCGGACAAATTTATGTACCTTTTCCACCCAAGAGGGCACCTTGATCTTCTGCTGCTCCGTGGTACGAAGCTCCAGCTTGTCCATGATGTCGTCCATCACAGCAACGATTTCCTCCAGGGTCTTAGCCTGGGTCAGTCTGGGGCCGGGATCCAGAGCTTCATCCACGAAAGCATCCCCAACGATTTTCCGAATCTCATTCATCAGATACAGCAGGGTATTCACCACTCCGTAGAGCCGGAACCGGAAGGTATCCACCGTGGGCCGGGCTTCGCCAAATTCATTGTTGATCAGTTCATGGAGCACCATCCGCATTCCCCCAAAATCAGCCTCCCGGACACAGGCCAGCAGCCGGGTCTCCAAATCCAGAAAGGAGGTCTCAGACTGGGGCACATGGCGATAGGTCAGCTCCTCGTATGTGGTAATGGGGTAGTCCTCGTCCAGAAGCTGCTGATATTCAAATACGTGCTCTGCGTCCTCCATGGCATTGTGGAGCTCCATAGGGCTGTGGTACACCCGGGAAACGGCCACGGTAACCGTAAGGCCGAATTCATCCTCAAGCACCTCCAGCGCATGGCGTGTATCCTGCACAATACCCCGAAGGCCCAGCGAGGGCAGCGCCTCCATATTGAGCACAGCAATCATCCGGCCCTTCACCTCGGCCGCACTGGTCACGCCGGGGAAGCTGTTTTGCAGCACATTTCTAAGGATAAAGTAAATATCCCGCCAGTCCATGTGTCCCTCGGTGAACAGCTCGCCCCAGGTCTCTACTCTGGCGGCCAGCACCAGGAAGTTTTTATACGGAAACCGGACTTCCACCGTTTCTCCCGCTTCCCGCAGCTGCTCCACGGAATGAAAATAGCCGCCCCCTAAAATCCGGGCAAAGAATAAATCTCTCTGGTCGCACCAGGCCAGCTGTAACTTCTGCTTTAATTCCTCGATCTGCCTGTCCTTTTCCTGCATCGCTGCTGGCCTCCTTTGTCTTTTGTAATATTATACAGGATTTTTCTTCGCCAGTAAAGAGAAAACCCACCGCAAGAAAATGCGGTGGGCCAAAAAGCTTAGAATTAGTAACTAAATGTCTCGTCAAAGGTCTTGTAGGGCACAGGAACAGGCACACCCTCCTGAGGCGTTACCTCAGGGGTATATGCAGTGTAGTACTGCCCGGTGGGGGCCAGATTTACCTTGGCCCAGTTGCTGCCCACAGGGGTCTTGAAGTCGGTCATAATAACCAGATGCCAGATCTTCCAGCCGTCCTCTTCCTTTACAAAGTCCACGGCATACTTCTCCCAGACCCAGTAGGCCTTGGGCCCCTTTTCAGGATCGATCTCGGTGCAGGAGCCCACGGAGTAGAACATGGCCTTACAGGTCTTCTCGTCCTCACTGAGCTCAATGACAGGGGTGGTGATGGTATGCACCATGGCAGTACCTGCGCCCCACATCTCACTGTCCTTCTTGTCCCCGAACTCCTCCGGGTAAAGCTTGCGGATCACCTGGTTGCCATTCCGGGTCTCTTCCTCTCCCTGCTCCACCAGGAAATTATACACAGCCTGATAGCCGGTAAACTTCTTATCATTGGTGGTCAAGGTGGGCTCCTGTGTGCTCTGGCACCAGTATTTTTGCATAGCCTCATTAAAACGCTTGTAATAGGTCAGGAACGCATACTTGCTCATCACGTTCTCCACGGCCCGAATGTTCGTGATTCTGGATGCAAGCTGCTCCTTGGTATAGTTCCCCATAGGAACGCCTCCTGTCGGTAGTTTTT
>CAZFXB010000066.1:0-10061 GCA_964522835.1 uncultured Oscillospiraceae bacterium | reverse complement strand
GCCATATGGAAGAAATAGTACAGCATCCATCCGGCTACGGTGGTGTAGAACATCATAATCACATAGTTACCGATCAGGGCAATATAACGCTGTACATGCCACTTCTGCCCCGGCTTCTCCAGCATATTAAAGGCCATGGCAGAGCTTCTTCTGGTATTCCGGCCAATGGCATACTCCATGGTCAAAACAGGCACACCCATGACCACCAGGAAGAACAGGTACAGCAGCACAAACAGGCCGCCGCCGCTGTTGCCCACCATATAGGGGAACTTCCACACATTACCGATGCCAATGGCACAGCCAGCAGAAACCATCAGGAATCCCAATCGGGATCGAAACTGTTCTCTCTCCATCGTCTTACTCCTTTATCCATGAAATGTTGCATATCGTTAAAGTGTCCCTCTGTAAAAAACACCGCAATCATAAATGCGGTGTTTTTTTGATTAGAAGTAGGTCACCAGACCGTAAATCAGAATGCCGGCCACCAGCAGAGGCAGCACATAGGTACAGTAGAGCCTGAGCCACTTGGGGAACTTGGGGCCCTTGCCTTCGTTGGCCTCCTGAAGGAAGCTGTCCCAGCCCCAGCCAAGACGAGATGTACAGAACAGCACATACACCAGAGAGCCAAAGGGAAGCAGCAGGTTGGATACAATAAAGTCTTCCAGATCCTGAATGGAGTTCCCTGCCCGAAGAGGCTCAATAAAGCTCCATACGTTGAAACCAAGTACGCAGGGCATACTGAGCACGGCCACCAGAATCCCGTTGATGATGCAGCCCTTTTTCCGGGAGAGTCCAAAGATTTCCCCGGTCATTGCAATAATGTTTTCAAACACTGCGATAACAGTGGAGAACGCTGCAAAGGTCATAAACAGGAAGAACAGGCTGCCCCAAACACGGCCACCCACCATCTCGTTAAAGACATTAGGCAGCGTAATAAACACCAGGGAGGGGCCGCTGTCGGGCTCGACACCGTAGGCAAAGCAGGCAGGGAAGATAATGAGACCTGCCACCAGTGCCACAAAGGTATCAAGGCAGCACACCGTAACAGACTCGCCCAACAGGGTACGATCCTTTTTGAGGTAACTGCCAAAGATCATCATTGCGCCGATGCCAATGGACAGTGTGAAGAAGGACTGATTCATGGCATTGACGATCACGTTGCCAATTCCCGTCTCTTTGGCTCGCTCCAAATCGGGCATCAGATAAAACTTCAAGCCCTCGGAACCGCCGGACAGGGTAATGCTGCGGACAGCCAGGATCACCATGATCCCCAGCAGGGCCAGCATCATCCACTTGGTAATCCCCTCTACGCCCTTATTAAGGCCCAGAGAACAGATAGCAAACCCAGCCACCGTAATGCCCAATGCATAGCCGGCCATGACACCGGGCTTTCCAAGCATTCCAGTAAATACCCCGGCCACACCGGTGGGATCCAGCCCCACAAAGGCTCCCGTGGCAGTGAGATAGAAATAATACAGCATCCAGCCCGCCACAGTGGTGTAGAACATCATCAGCAGATAGTTGCCCGCCAGAGCGGTATACCGCATGAAGTGCCACTTCTTATCCGTAGGCTTCAGGGTCTGGAAGGCCAGCGCCGAGCTCTTGCCGCTGGAGCGGCCGATGGCATACTCCATGGTGAGAATGGGCACACCCATAATCAGCAAGAAGAACAGATAAATCAGTACAAACAGTCCACCGCCGCCGGTACCGGTGATGTAGGGAAAACGCCACACATTACCGATGCCGATGGCACAACCGGCAGAAATTAAAAGGAATCCCAGCCGGGAGCGGAAATTTTCACGTTCCATGATTTCACTCCTTTACATTTTCAAAGTGAATTATATCACATTCTTTTACAATTTGCATCAACAAATTCATAAATCGTAAAAGTTTTTCACTTTTGCAATTTACATCGCAAAAGCCTACTGCAAAAAATGGACGCATTGGCACCCCAATGCGTCCAAAATCACAGTTACTGAAGCTTTTCTACGCCAATTCTCAACCGCCGAATGGTCTCTTCCTTCCCCAAAATCAGAGGAATTTCAATGGCACCGCCGGGGGTAACAGACTTTCCGGCAGCGGCAATTCGCAGAGGCCACATGATCTTGCCGATCTTGGCCCCCTCCTGCTCTGCCAAAGCGTAGAGGACATCGTGGATGCTTTCATAGTTCCACTCGGAGATGGTCTCCAGCATGTCAAGCTCCTTGCGAAGCAGCTCCAGAGAACTTTCGCCGGTGAGCTTGTTCTTCTTATTTGCGAACAGGGCCACATCGTACTCCGGCAGAGTCTCAAAGAAATCAACCATAGCCGGGATCTCAGACAGGCAGTTCAGCCGGGTCTGGAGCAGGGCGGGAATCATGGCTTTGTTCACGTTTTCAGCCGTGATGGCCTCATCGATCCAGGGCATAGCTGCCTCAGCAAATGCCTGGGGCTCCATGTTTTTCAGGTAGGTGCTGTTAAAATAATTCAGCTTCTCCATATCAAAGGCAGAGGGAGACTTGGAGATACCAACAATATCAAATGCCTTGCAAAGCTCTTCCATATTGAAGAACTCCTGCTCTGCAAGCTCTCCTCTGGGGCTCCAGCCCAGAAGGGACACATAGTTCTTAATGGCCTCAGAGAGATACCCCATCTTTAAAAGATCCTCATAGGAGGGGTCACCATGGCGTTTGCTCATCTTACGGACAGCTCCGGTTTCCGGATCCGTAATCATTACGCTGGCACAGTGGACATAGGTGGGAATCTCCCAGCCAAAGGCCTCGTACAGCAGATTATACTTGGGTGCGGAGGAAAGATACTCGCTGCCCCGAACCACATGGGTAATGCCCATCAGATGATCGTCCACCACATTGGCAAAGTTATAGGTGGGAAGTCCATCGGATTTCAGCAGCACCTGATCGTCCAGCTCACTGTTGTCCACAGAAATATCTCCATAAACCGCATCATGGAAGGTGGTGGTTCCTTCGGGGATCTTCTGGCGAATCACATAGGGCTCACCGGCCTGAAGCTTTTTCTCAATCTCCTCCTGGGAGAGACCCATACAATGCCGGTCATACTTGGCATTGTGATCGTCCTTATGAAGCTCTTGAAGCCGCTCCTCGGTGCAGAAGCAGCGATAAGCCAGCCCCTTTTCCACCAGAAGCTCGGCGTACTTTTTATAGATCTCCTTCCGCTCGGTCTGAACATAGGGGCCCACAGGGCCGCCCACATCAGGCCCCTCGTCATAGGAAAGGCCGCATCCGGCCATGGTGCGCTTGATGACCTCAACAGCATCCTCTACCTTCCGGGCCTGGTCCGTGTCCTCGATCCGAAGAATGAAATCCCCGTCATAGTGGCGGGCAATAAAATATGTGTAAAGAGCTGTGCGCAGATTGCCCACATGCATATAACCGGTGGGGCTGGGTGCAAATCGAGTACGAACCCGGCCCTTGGGAATCCGGGCCTCCATCTCCTCAAAATACGTCATGGTGTTTCCTCCTATATGTGCAGAAATTTATCTATATCATATCTATTATATTTTCTCCCAGCCGGATGTCAAGTAAAAATCAAAAAACACCCTTCTGTTCCAAGAAAATTATCATTTTGAATTGAAAAACCTACCTCCATGTGCTAGAATACTTTAGACTGTATCAAAATAACTGGCGCAATGCGTCATCCCACTATAAAGAAGGTTATAATTATGGAAGAAAAAAAGGTACTTTTGTCCGGCATTCAGCCCAGCGGTGATTTAACTCTGGGTTCCTATCTTGGTGCCATCAAGAACTGGAAGGAGCTTGCCGATCAATTTGACTGCTACTATTTCATGGCAGATATGCACACCATCACAGTCCGTCAGAATCCCGCCGACCTGCGGCGGCATACACTGGAGCAGCTGGCCCAGTATATCGCCTGCGGTCTTGACCCGGAAAAGAACACCCTGTTTATCCAGAGCCATGTCCACCAGCACGCAGAGCTGGGCTGGGTGCTCCAGTGCTACACCATGTTCGGCGAGCTGTCCCGCATGACGCAGTTTAAGGATAAGAGTGCGAAAAATGCAGAAAATATCAACGGTGGCCTGTTTGCTTACCCCTCCCTCATGGCTGCGGACATTCTCCTTTATCAGCCAGACTTCGTTCCCGTCGGTGAGGATCAGCGGCAGCACGTGGAGCTGACACGGGATATTGCAAACCGCTTTAACTCCATCTACGGCGAAACCTTTAAGGTTCCCGGTGCCTATATTCCCAAGGTAGGCGCAAGAGTTATGAGCCTCCAAACCCCCACCAATAAAATGAGCAAATCCGACCCGGATCAGAACGGCTGCGTCTATCTGAAGGACGACAACGACACCGTCATGCGGAAGTTCAAGCGGGCTGTCACGGACAGCGAAACCTGTGTCCGGTTTGACCGGGAAAATAAGCCTGGCATTTCCAACCTGATGGAGATCTACTCTGCCTGCACAGGGAAATCCATGGCGGACATTGAAAAGGAATTCGAGGGCCAGGGCTACGGTGTCTTTAAGCCTGCCGTAGGCGAAGCCGTCCTGTCTGTTACCGCTCCCATTCGTGATGAAGCCAACCGAATCCTGAAGGATAAGGCCTATTTGGAGAGCATCTACAAGGCCGGTGCCGAGAAGGCATCCTACATTGCAAACAAAACTCTGCGTAAGGTCTACAAAAAGATCGGCTTTGTTCAGCGGTAAGAAAGGAAGATTTCATGGTATCATTTCAGCAGGTGCTGACTGTTCTTGTGGCTGTGGTGGCCGCAGCAGTGATCTCCTTTGTGCTGACCCCCCTGGTAAAGGCTTTGGCCATTCGGTTTGGCTTTGTAGATATTCCAAAGGATGAACGTCGAATGCACCAGAAGCCCATCCCCACCATCGGCGGTGTCGCCATATTCACCGCCTTTTTGCTGGTGTTCCTCATTATGTGCGATCTGAACCAGGAACTGCTGGGGATGCTTTTGGGCAGCTTGATTATCGTCATTATGGGCATCATCGATGACAAATATGACCTGGATGCCAAACTGAAATTTGTGATTCAGATCATTGCCGCCGCCATTCCGGTTTCCATGGGCTGCCAAATCGAATTTATATGCAATCCCATCGGCATTGGCCCGACCTATATCGGCCTGGGACTTCTCTCTGTTCCCATCACTGTGATCTGGATTGTCGCCATTACCAACGCAGTCAATTTTATTGACGGTCTCGATGGCCTGTCTGTGGGCGTATGCGGCATCAGTGCCCTCTCCATGGGTATCATCGCCCTGGCCATGGGCCAGAGCACCGAAGGTCTCATCCTGGGTATTTTGCTGGGGGCCTGCCTTGGCTTCCTTCCCTACAACTTTAACCCGGCTCAGATATTCATGGGGGATACCGGTGCAACCTTCCTGGGCTTCATGCTGTCCTGTATGTCCATCAGTGGACTGTTCAAGCTCTATGCCGTGATTTCCTTCGCTGTACCGCTGCTGGTACTGGGGGTTCCCCTGTTTGACATTTGCTTTGCCTTTATTCGTCGGCTGTGGCATCACGTTTCCCCCATGCACGCAGACCGGAGCCATATCCATCACCGGCTCATTGACTCCGGCTTTAATCAGCGTCAGAGCGTTATGATTCTCTACTCTGCTGCTTCCCTTATGGGTATCCTGGCTGTTGTTTTCGCAGCCTCCGGCATTGGGAAAACCCTGATGGTGCTGCTGGCAGTTGTCATTGTTGGCATTTTTGCCGTCCGGCTTCTCCCGGGAGATAAAGGCGAGCCCGGTTCCAACGAAGAATAAAGAGGCGGTATTCCCGCCTCTCTTTGCCGCTACATCATGCAGTATATCAGAGCCGCCACCAGGGGCCAACGCTCCTCCTGCCGCCCCTCCTGAAGGAGAATGAAAATCAGCAGGATCAGCAGCAGCTTATCCCCATCCAGCGTACTGATTCCCGCAAGCAGCTGTTGGATGCCTCCCGACCCCTCATTTTTCGGCACCAGCAGAGCATCCTGAACCTGAGAAAAATAGGGATTAAACATGGTTCCCCCTTACAGTTCCACCGCCGAGGACACCGTCCTGGCTGCCCGCATCAGCCGCAGGGCCTTAATTGCCCGGTCAATCTTCGCCTGATTTTCCCGGCGCAGCAGGGGCCGAAGGGCCTCCAGAAGTGCGGTGGATTCATCCGGTCGGGAAGCCTCTGACAGTGCGGACATTAGCCCGGACATCATTTCCGGACTAAGCGCCTCCTCTGGTGCCTTTTCCTGGGGCTCCGGCAGCCCGCCGAGGCCCAGCTGCTGGGCCATCTTCTGCATCTGTTCCATGGCTCCGGGCTGATTTAAAAAGCTGGTAATGGTGCCGCTGAGATCATCCATGGCCCATGGCTCGATTCAGCTTTTGCAGCAGGTCTTTCACCTCGCCCTGTTCCAGCAGCGGTGCCAAAGTTTCCTTGGCTCCCGCTTCATTTCCCTGCTGTAGGGCAGTCCCTGCATGTTTCAGCGCCTTCCCTCCGTCCTGGCTCAGCAGCTTCACCAGCTGCTTTCCTTCCGGCGTTTTCATAAGCTTCTGAAAATCCTCCAGGGCTTTGTTGTCCTTCATATCGGAACCCCTCCTTTCTCTCTACATTCTATGCCCCAAATCAAGAAAGGTGCCCTCTTTATGAAAATTCTCGTTTTCTCCGATTCACACGGAACCCTGAACTATATGGAAGAGGCCGTCCATCTGGAAACCCCGGATCATCTCATTCATCTGGGGGACTACACCCGGGACAGTGCCCTCTTGGCCCAGCGTTTCCCCCACATTCCCCTTCATTTCGTGGCTGGAAACTGCGATTATGGCGACCCAGCTCCCACGGAGCAATCCATTACATTGGATGGTGTCCGCCTGTTTTTGACACATGGGCATCGGTATCAGGTTAAGTATATGTATCTCCGGGCCATTTATGCCGCACTGGAGAAAAATGCTCAGATTCTGCTCTTTGGACACACCCACCGGGCAGAGTGTTTTCAGGAAAAAGTGCTCTGGGCCATGAATCCCGGCGCCGCAAAATCCGGCTCTTACGGAGTCATCACGGTTTCGGATGGAGCCTTCCAGCTGGAACTCAAAAACGCAAACTGAAAGGAAGCGTCGTTATGCTGCTTACCATCGACATTGGCAACACCAACATGGTGTTTGGTATTTTTGAGGAAAAAGAGCTTTTGGGCTCCTTCCGTCTGACCACCAATTCCAACTCTACATCTGACGAAATCGGTCTTATGGCCGTCACATACTTTGAGCGGTACGGCTACAAACCGGAGGAGGTAAAGGCCTGTCTCATCGCCTCTGTAGTACCCCAGGTCATGTACTCCGTTACCAGTGCCATCATCAAGTACTTTGGCATCTATCCTCTGGTCATCGGCACCGATGTGGACACGGGCCTAAAATTTGATCCCCGGTGCTACGAGAGCGGCAAGCTGGGTGTAGATCGTGCTGTAGACTGCATTGCTGCCCTGAAAACCTATGGTGCCCCCTTTATGATTATTGACTTTGGCACCGCCACCACCATCGATGTGGTTGGCCCTGATGGCTCCTACAAGGGCGGCACCATCGCCCCCGGCCTCCAGGTATCCCTGGACGCTCTGGTTTCCCGCACCGCTGCCCTGCCCCGGGTGGAGCTGCAAATGCCCCCCACTGTGCTGGGCCGAAACACGGTGGAGCAAATCCAGGTAGGCGTGGTGGCAGGCTATGTGGGTAATATGGAATATCTCATCCGCCGGATCAAAGAGGAGTTGGGCTGCCCCAACATCAAAGTGATCGCCACCGGCGGTCTGAGCCGAATGATCGCCCAGCAGACCGACATGATTGATGTTGTGGACACCCAGATCACCCTGGATGGCCTCAGGATGATCTATGAGGATAACCGGGACGCAAAGCCCATTGAAATCAAAAACGAGCTGTAAAATTTGAGGAGCCGTTGCAAAATGCAAGTTTTGCAACGGCTCCTCGAATATCAAAACACCTGTTTCATCCGTTCCAGTGCTTCCTCAATGGCTCTGGTGGGGCAGGCCAGATTAAAACGAACGTGACCCTGACCGCCGGTACCGAAGGTTTCTCCGTCGTTCACAAATACCAGTGCTGCCTCCAGTTTGTCCATCAATTCTTTCTGCGAAAGGCCCAGACAGCTAAAATCGACCCACTGAAGATAGGTTCCCTCCAGTGGAGACAGCACCGCACCGGGCACCAACTCCTTCAGGCCCTTTTCCAGCACCGCCCGGTTGTTTTGAAGATGCTCCAGCAGCGCATTCAGCCAGCCCTCGCCACCTTCATAGGCGGCTGTGGTGGACGCATAGGCAAAGGTGCCCAGATAATGGCCGCAGTGGAGGCTGAGATCTGCCTCGAACTTCTTCCGCAGTTCCTCATTGGGGATAAAAATATTGCTCTGGGCGTTTCCTGCCAGGTTAAAGGTCTTACTGGGGGCCGTGCAGATGATACAGCGATCCTTCAGCTCCGGTACAGCCTCCACAAACACCTTGTGCCGTCCCGTAAAGTCCAGATCAAAGTGGATTTCATCGGACACCACATAAAGATCGTTTTCCAGACAAATTCTGCCCAAGTTTTGCAGTTCCTCCTGCGTCCATACCCGGCCCACCGGGTTATGAGGGGAGCACAGCATCAAGAGCTTGGCCTCCTTGGCCTTTTTCTCCAGATCCTCAAAGTCCATGGTGTATGTACCATCCTTGCAGATCAGAGGATTTTCCACCAATGTTCTGCCGTTATTTTTAACAGTTGCAGAAAAGGGCGGATAGACAGGTGTCTGAACAATGACCCCGTCCCCCGGCTCTGTCAGTGTCCGAATTGCTACTCCCATGGCAGTCACCACGCCGCTGGTCTGAACCGCCCATTGCATATCCACATCCCAGCTGTGCCGCCGATGCATCCAGTCCTTCACAGCCTGATCGTACCGCTCCTTTTCCGGAGGCGCATAACCAAAGGAACCGATATCCACACATCGATGCATTCCCTCCTGAATGCAGGGTGCCAGATTCAGCCGCATTTCTGCCACAGAAAAGCTGATAATATTCGGATCCGTTACCCCTTTTTCAGCCACAAATGGATGTACCCCAATGCCGGTATTCAGGGTGGTAAAATCATATTTCACGTCTAAACACATCCCTTTCATTTGAATTGAAACCATTGTATCACATCCTTTTCCCCAATACAATCCTCGAAACCTGCAAAAAAACTGTCAAAAACCCACCAGAAACCTTGATTTTGGCACGGATTCAGAGTATAATCATAAAATGCAGTGTTATACCCGCTGCGCAATTATTTTGCTTCATTCTTCCATTAAAAAGGAGTTTTTATTTATGTGTGGTATTGTTGGATTTGCAGGAAACACACCTGCGGCCCCTATTCTTCTGGATGGGCTTTCCAAGCTGGAGTATCGTGGCTATGATTCCACCGGCATCTGTACTTATCACGACGGACACCTGCTGCTGACCAAAAAGCAGGGACGGCTGTCTAAACTGGCAGAGGCCACCCAGGATGGCAAAACCATGCCCGGCAACATCGGCATTGGTCATACCCGTTGGGCCACCCACGGTGTTCCCTCAGATTATAACGCCCATCCCCATATGTCCCACGACGGTAAAATCTGCGTGGTGCACAATGGTATCATCGAGAACTATGTTCCTCTGAAGCAGCAGCTTCTTGACAAGGGCATCACCTTCCGTTCCGAAACAGATACCGAGGTGGCCTGCAACCTGATTGCAGAGTATTACAGCGAAAACGGCGGCAACCTTCTTCTGGCCGTTCGTCAGGCGCTCCACGTAATCGAGGGCAGCTATGCCCTGGTGGTGCTCTGCGCCGATGACCCGGACACTGTCATCTCTGCCAAGCTGGCTTCTCCCCTGATTTTTGGCAAAGGAAACGGATGCAGCCTGGTGGCCTCCGATGTAACCGCTGTGCTTCGGTATACCCGTGATGTGGTGTATCTGGAAGATGGCGAGATCGTGGTTATGACGAAGGACGGCGCCTCTTTTATGGATATGGAGGGCAATCCTGTCGAAAAGACCACCGAGCATATCAACTGGGATATCTCCGATGCAGAAAAGGGGGGCTACGACCACTTTATG
>CAZFXB010000065.1:0-10137 GCA_964522835.1 uncultured Oscillospiraceae bacterium | reverse complement strand
TCCCGGATGGCCTCATCAAAGTCCTCCCATGCCTCCATCCCCGGGATATCCTCCACCCAGCAGTAGGAGCCTGCGTCCACCTTCAAGGCCACCAGTCCTCCCTCCTGTCCATCAGGGCCGGTGGTGGACAGATTCAGAATTGCTGTTTTGAACTGGGGGGCTTCCGGATTCATCGTGACCAGAGCCGTCTCATCTTCATGCTGTAATCTCACCGTAATCTGCTCCGGCAAAACATCGTACCAGACATTTATGTTAAGCAGTGCCATACCGGTCTCCTGGTCATAGTCTTCTAAACCCGCTGATATGGGACCAAACTCCAGTTCTTCAACCGAAACCTCAAATGTTTCCTCTGCCTGCTCCCGGTCAATGGGCCCATAGGAAAACCGAATATCCAGAGTTTGAATTCCGGTGACGCAGCTCACCGGCTGCAACGTAGGAACTTCTTCCGGTTCCACGGGAGGATATTCCACAAAGCCTTGAACCGATTCGCTTTCGATGTGGAAAAACTGACGATAGGCTTCGTTCCATTTGACCCGACTGGCTGCAAATACGCCCCCACAGAATACCAGAACCAGCACCGCCGCAATGACAGGAACCCGCAAAAGCCGGGTATTCTTGTGGCTTTTCTGCTGTTCCAGACAGCTTAACAGCCGCTGCTCATACTGGTTTTCCGGGTCCATATCATCAAATGCTTTTTTATACTCATGTAAATTCATATCTTGACCTCCAATTTCTGCTTCAGCTGCTGCCGTCCCCGGCTCAGCCGCATTTTCACTGCGGAAGAACCCATGTGCAGAATCTGACCGATCTCCCGGACGGAGTATCCCCCCATAATAATGGAGATACACAATGGTGGCCGTATCCCCATCCAGGGATAAAATGGCCTCTGCCACGTCCAGCTTCTCCTCTGTCATCGTAGTTCTGGCGGGATAAAAATCCTCCAAAGGCACCTCATACCGCTTTCGTCCACTTTTTTGAATATTGCGGCACATATTCACCGTCACCCGAATGAGCCATCTTTTTTCATGCTCCCCGTCCCGGAAGTGTCCATGCTCCATCCATTTGAGAAACACCTCCTGCACCACGTCCTCCGCCTCTGTCCAGGAACCCAGCTGGTTCACCGCCAAATGCAGCAGCATCTTACCATAGGCTTCATAGCAGCTTTGAAATCGCTGTTTTTCTGTTTCCTTCATGCCTCACCCCCCTCTTCGGGATTTGAAAAGATCTTTTCACTAATATAACACCTGATAACAGGATTTGGTCACAAAAATTATATTTTCCTTGCCCTTTTTTCTAATTTGTGATAATATAATCAGGCAGATAAAGCAATATGCTCCGCCTCGGTTCCCTCGCCGTGTAAAAATAAGAGGGAGGATGAATATGCGGATATGGTGGAATTGGCAGACACGTTGGATTTAGGTTCCAATGGGGTTCCCGTGCAGGTTCAAGTCCTGTTATCCGCACCAACGCCCCAAAGGTTCTGGCCTTTGGGGCGTTACTTTTTCACTCTTCACAAAAATCCAGAAATATAGGTCAAACTATAAAGTAATCGATTGAAATTTATCCAAAATGGAGTTATAATCCAATTAGGTATATAAATGACTACGTTTTGGGGAGGAATCTATATGACAGAACTTGAAACCATGAAGCGTGCGAAAATGTACCTGGACAAGCTGGCCCAGGGGATTGATCCCATCTCCAATCAGGAAGTGCCGGAGGATTCCGCCCTGAACCAGGTGCGGCTGGCCAGATGCTTCTTCTATGTATCGGACATACTGGGCCAGGTAATCGCCAACGGAGGCGTAATCGGTGGGAGACCCAATCTCCCGCCCTTTGAAATCTCGGCAGCACAGCTGGCAAGTGTCCCTATTTCCCAGGAGCCCCTGCGAATCACACAGCTGGTGGAAGCCATCAACACCGCTGTAGGCAATCCACAAATGAAAAAACTCAGTGCTACAGTCATTACAAACTGGCTGCTGGAAAAAGGATATCTGAAAAAACATTTCAACCCTGACGGAAAAAGCAAACGACTTCCCACCCAAACAGGCATGGATCTGGGGCTGTTTACGCAGATACATCAGGGTCAATATGGGGAATATCAGGCTGTATTCTACACCCCATCTGCTCAAAAATTCGTGCTGGATCACCTTTCCGAAATGCTGCCTGCAAGAAACGAGCAGCAGCACTGATTTGAACATAAAGCAATGACCATTCATCGCTCATTTCATCGCTCATTTTGCGTTGATAAATGAGCGATGAAATGATATACCTTCCTGAATGTCTGAAAGACATAACAGGTATTTCCGGAACTTCTCATCCCGAATTCTGCTCACAACAAAAATTCCGAATATCTTCACTTTGCCTTTCTTGCAATATTCATCCATTTTTGCTATACTAACAGATAATCTACATTTTTCTGTCTGTATATTGAATCATTGCAGAATCAGGCGAAGTAAACAGTACAGAAAAAAGGCCACTCTGGGAGTGACCTTTTTTCTGGTTATGGATTAGGATTTCGGAATGATGAAATGGCTTTTCCAGATCATCTTCGCAGGATTATCATAATAGAATTCACCAGTTATGTCAACGGATCAGGCTAAACCTGCGAAAAATGTCCGGTTTTCTTTCATTTTTGGCTATCTCTTTTTCAATCTATTGTTCGCCCCGGTATCATCTGGGGCTTTCGTTATGAAAAAACAAACACTGCAACGTGGCAGTCTGGCTTATTATAGGAGTGTGAATGTAATGGAAACGACCATATTATCCCTGAAAACCATCTATATGATGCTTATGAACGAGGACTTCCCCATGTATTCCGCCAGCGTAATTGGTCGAAATGAGCGCAAGGGTTACACCATGCTCCGGTTTTGGCGCAGATATATCTCTGAGGACTTCCGCAGCTTGCCCTACGGAAAAATGGTCTGGAAGGATGAAGGAAAGCGAAACCGTTACACCTCCTATCTGTGTAACCGGAGCCCGGAGATTCGGTTTTACGAGGATTACGCCCGGGAACTTGCCGCCCGAATCGACAGCACCTCTCTGCTGAACCAGACACAAATCTTCATGCAGTTTCTATCTGAGCGGAGCTATAACCACGAAATCCTGCTCCGCAGAATCGAGGAATTGATCCGTCTGACGGAAGCCGAGGATCCAAAGGTTCACCGTAGAATTGCAGCACAGCTTCAGGAATCGCTCCGCTGGAACCAACCCGGGGGCAGCCTGTTTCAGGCCGGGTACCTGCTGACGCTGCTGACCCTTTATGCCGCAGCAGGCGAAGCCATGGACTGCGCTGCCCTGAGCAGCCTCCAGACAGAGGACAACTCCATTGGATCTCTGTGGAAAAAGACATTGCAAACAAAAACCGATACTGCGTCTGTGTCCTTTTTGACCCTGCATTCCGGCCTGTTGCAGGGCAACCCGCTCCCCAGCCACCGGTTCTTCGGTCGGGAAGAAGAATTATTTGATCTGAGAGAGATCGCCGCCTCCGGCCGCAAGTGCATAATCCGTGGCATGGGCGGTATCGGCAAAACCGAGCTGCTGCGACAGCTGATTCGTATTTGCGAAGAGGAGCAGCTCGTTCAGAAAATCGCCGTTGTCCCATACGAAAGCGGCATCATAGATAGCTTTGGCCGATGCTTCCCGGATTTTCAACCCCAGGAACCGGAACGGAGCTTTCATGCTGCACTGTTTAGCCTGGAGAAGGAAGCAAAGCAGGGCCAGGTTCTTCTGCTGATTGACAATTTAAACAGCAGCCCGGAAGAGGATCCAGAGCTTTCCCAGCTTTCCTCCCTCCCCTGTAGTGTAATCATCACCACCCGAAATGCAGAGCTGCAAGGCTTTGAATATATCCATCTCAGCAGCCCCGCAGTATCCACCGGTGCTCTCATTTTTCGGGACAACTACGGGCAGCCCGTCACCCCGGAGGATCAAAAGAGTCTGGCGGGAATGCTGGAGGACGATGCACTGTGCCACCCGCTGACCCTGCGCCTGATGGCCAAAGCCGCCCGAAACAAGGGCTGGTCCGTTCGTCAGCTGCAAACCCAGCTGGAGAGCAAGCGTCCCCTTAGCTGGCAGGAGGACGAGCGAACTGTCCGTTTGGCCCAGGTCTATCGGCAGCTCTACTCCTATATGCAAATTCCAGAGGAATGCCGGGACATTGCAGAGCTGTTTACCCTGTTGCCCCGAAACAACTACACACTGGAGTTTTTACAAAAATGGTTTCCCAATGTTCTGGATCAGACAGCCCAGAATAAGCTCGGCGCACTGGTTGAAGGGGGCTGGCTGGACGAAAATGAAACAGGCTTTTCCATGCATCCCCTGATTGCCCAGTGTCTTCGCCGCTCAGTCATCACAGAGGAAAAGCTTGCTCCTATGTTGGAAACCATTCAGCAGGATTGTCTAAATCGTGATAACTATGTCCACGCCTTCTATGCCGAGGCCGCCGAAATTCAGCGAAGCGAAATTCTGGTTTATATGGCGGGCTTTCTCACGGGCCGTATCAGTCCCCAGTGTCTTTGCGCCTTGCTCCGATCGGTATATATGCTGAACAGCGGTGTTGAAATCCAGAGGCAGCAGCGGCAGCTGATCGACCAGATGATGAAGCGTTGCCGGGATATCGATGATGATATCCAGCTGCTTCGCCTGTGTGTGCACAGCAACCACTGTGTAGAAATGGAGCAGGTGTATGTGGCGACCTACGAAGCCCAACTGGCCCATCTCACGGTGCCAAAACCCCTGTTTATGGAGTTTTGTGTCGCCGCAGGGCTTAATTTGTGCATCAACTATCAGTTTGCCCCCGCCCAGAGGATGCTGGAATATGTTATTTCTCAGGATGCAGCCCCCATGCAAAAGGTTCGGGCCTATGATTCTCTGATCGCCTGCGCCGAATACATCGGTTTAAAGGAGGATCGGCTCAAATGGAGCGAAGCCGGGGTGGCCTGTGCACTGGAGCATCCCGAATGCGGAGACTTTATGCTGTTTATGCTTCTCAGCAAAGACTGTCAGTCCCACATCATGTTTGGACACCAGCAGGAGGCCCAGACGCTGCTCCTCCAAAGTGAAGCCGTGCGAAATCGGATGCAGAATTTTCAGACCCTGGCTACCTATTACGACACAAAGGCCATGTATGAAATGAGCTTTGGCAATTTGGAAACAGCCCAGGAATACTATTATAAGTGTCTGCCCCTGATCGAGGAGTATCAGGGAAAGCACCGGGATTATTACGTTCTGCTTGGGCAGATTGCCACCATCAGTCTTCAGATGAAGCAGTACACAGCGGCTGTAGAGGAATACGAAAAGGTTCTCACCTATGCCCAGCAGAAAAACGACACCGGCGTGATCCAGATTTTCAGCAACAATATTGCTGTTGCATACCTGGAACTGGAGCGTCCCCGGGAAGCTCTGGGGTATTTGGATACCGCACTGGAGCTGGCCCGAGCCCAGGGCGGTCTTGCGGTGGGAGAAGCCCAGCGAAACCGGGCACGGGCCTTCCGGCTTATGGGCGCCATACAGAAGGAATACGCCTGTCTTATAGAAGCTGCCCCGCTGCTGGAGGAATCCTACGGTTCGGAGCACCCCAGAACCACCGCTGCAAAACAGCGTATTCTGGAACTGGAGACCGGTGGAATCCAGAATTGCTGAATTCAAAGCCTCAAGGTGATAAAAAGCCTTGGGGCTTTTCTTGACCTTCTTAAAATAAAATACTATAATAGTCGAAGAAAAAACAAGGAGTGATTATTATGCTGATTGCCTGTCCCGAATGTGGTAAGCAGGTCTCTGATAAGGCTGTGGCCTGTCCCGGCTGTGGATATCCTGTAGAAGAAATGATGAAGCGCTACAAGGTGTTTGAATACGACCCCAACACCATGACCGGAAAGACCCCCGCCGATGACGCAGCCATCGAAGTAGCCATGGATTTCTACGGAGATCTGCTGGCCTCTGGGGATGGCCGGGTTTGGAACGACGGCGGCCAGGTGGTTGCAGAATACAAATATAAATAAGGAAACTGATATATGACTGATTTAATCAATCGGATTCTTCCCAAGGTGCAGAAGCCTGCCCGGTATACCGGCGGCGAATACAATGAAATTATTAAGGACAAAGCCAGTGTGGAGATCCGGGTGGCCTTTTGCTTTCCGGATACCTACGAGATTGGCATGTCCAACGTGGGAATGCGGATCCTATACGGCATTATGAACAACATGGAGGGGGTCTGGTGCGAGCGGATGTTTGCCCCCTGGGGCGACATGGAGGAGGAAATGCGAAAGCATAACCTGCCTCTTTGGGCCCTGGAGAGCCATGACCCCATGGAAGATTTCGACATGATCGCCTTCTCTCTGGGCTACGAAATGGCCTATTCCAACGTGCTCAACATGCTGGATCTGGGCCATATCCCCCTGAAAGCCAAAGATCGTGGGGACAGTCTCAAGCACATGGTCTTTGCCGGGGGCACCAGCGTCTATAATGCAGAGCCCATGGCAGATTTCCTGGATTTCTGCGTCATTGGTGAGGGCGAGGACATGAATGTGGAGGTGCTGGAGTGTTACCGTGCCGCCAAGCGTCAGGGACTGAGCCGCCGTGAATTTCTGTTGGAGGTCTCCAAAATCCCCGGGGTCTATGTTCCCTCCTTCTACCAGCACACCTACAACCCCGATGGCACCATCAAAGAGATCATTCCCCTGAACGGAGCACCCAAAACCGTGGTAAAGCGAATCGTTCAAAATATGGATGAGGCTTATTACCCCACGGAAACCATTGTCCCCTCCACCCAGATTGTCCATGACCGGACCGTGCTGGAGCTGTTCCGGGGCTGTATCCGGGGCTGTCGGTTCTGTCAGGCCGGGTTCTGCTATCGCCCTGTCCGTCCCAAGTCTCCGGAGCGGCTCTACGAGCTGGCGGTGAAAAGCCTGCAAAACTCCGGCTATGACGAGATCACCCTGTCCTCCCTTTCCACCTCAGACTACAAACGCCTGGGAGAGTTTGCAGACAAAATGCTGGATTACTGCATCCCCAGAGGCATCAATTTAAGCCTCCCCTCCCTCCGGGCAGATAATTTCTCCGTGGAACTGATGGAAAAGGTGCAGAAGGTACGGAAAAGCGGCCTGACCTTTGCCCCAGAGGCAGGCACTCAACGGCTCCGGGATGCCATCAACAAAAATGTCACCGAAGAGGACATTCTCCGCTCCTGCGGCACCGCCTTCAAAGGTGGCTGGAGCAAGGTAAAGCTCTACTTTATGCTGGGACTGCCCACAGAAACCGACGAAGATGTCATCGGCATCGCAGAGCTTGCCAACAAGGTCTGGCAGGTTTGGCGGGAAAATACCCCCAACCGGGCCCGTGGTGTGACCATTACCCTTTCCACCGCCTTCTTCGTCCCGAAAAACGGCACCCCCTTCCAGTGGGAGGCCCAGATTACCCCGGAGGAATACCTCCGTCGCTGCAAGCTCTTAAAGGATCACATCATCGGCAAAAGCATACATTATAATTATCACCAGTCAGACCTGAGTATGCTGGAGGCCGTCCTGTGCCGTGGCGACCGGAAGCTTTGCGATGTGCTGCTCCGTGCCCACGAAAAGGGCTGTAAAATGGACGGCTGGTCGGACTACTTCGATATGGATAAGTGGATGGAGGCATTTGAGGAGTGCGGCATAGACCCCAAATGGTACGCCCAGCGTGAAAGGGACAAGGACGAGATTTTCCCCTGGGAAACCGTCTCCATCGGTATTCCCAAAAAGTTCTTCTGGCGTGAAAAAGAAGCTGCCTACCGCTCGGAGATCACCCCCGACTGTCGCAAACAGTGTACCGGCTGCGGTGCAAATCTTCTTTACAAGGGAGGGCCCTGCGATGAATAGACTGCTCTTTGAAAAAACCGGCAAGGCAATCTACATCTCCCATCTGGACACCATGGCCATGTTCCCCCGGATTTTTCTTCGGGCCGGACTCCATGTAAAGTTCACCCAGGGCATGAGCCCCCACGCCTATGTGTCCATCCCCCTTCCCCTTTCTGTGGGAGTCAGCAGCCAGTGTGAGATTCTGGATTTCACCCTGGAAGAGGAGGATGTGGCCCTGGACGCTCTGCCGGAGCTTTTGAATCCCTATTTTCCCGCCGGAATCCGGGTTCTGAAAGCCTATGACAGCGATGTGAAAGCCAAAAACATCAAATATCTCCACTATAACATTGCACTGGAGTATGACAATGGTATCGATGACCAGGGTTTTAATCAGCTTCGTGACTTCTTTGGTCAAGGCTCCATCTTCGTGGAGAAAAAGACGAAAAAAGGCATGGTGGAAACGGACATACGCCCCATGATCGAGACCTTCTCTCTGAGCCGGGTGTCCCCTCAGGAGTTGGAGATTTCTGCGGTACTCTGTGCCCAGAATCCCGCCCTGAACCCCCAGTATCTGATCGCCGCCATAGAACGACACCTGCCCCATCTGGCCCCGGATTTTTATAAATCCCACCGGGTGGAGATCTATGACGAAAACATGACCGTTTTCCGCTGAAATAATCCCCAAAAAACCGTGGCAAAGCCACGGTTTTTTGCCTAAAGGGACGAAAAACGGTTTTTCCCTTGCACAAGTCTTGGGAAAGTGGTAAGATTAGGCGTCGAAAAGGAAAAGAGGTAATTATTTTGGAAGTATATTTAATCACACTGGCTGTAGCCATGATCGGCGGCCTGTTGATGAGCCGTCTTGCAAAAAAAATCAATCTCCCTGCGGTCACCGCATACCTGGTGGCCGGTTTGATTTTGGGCCCCTTCTGCATTGGTGCTCTGGGGGTAACCGGGCTTGGCTTTGGCTCCCTGGAGGCTGTGGAGGGTTACGGCATTATCACGCAGCTGGCCCTGGGCTTTATTGCCTTTGTCATCGGTAACGAATTCCGTTTGGCCCAGCTGAAAACCATGGGCCGCCAGGCCATTACCGTGGGCATTCTTCAGGCTGTCGGCACCACAATTCTGGTGGATATTGCGCTGATCCTGCTGCACCTGATTCGGCCCGATGTGCTGTCTCTCCCCTCGGCCATTACCCTGGGTGCCATCGCTTCTGCCACAGCTCCCGCCGCCACACTGATGGTGGTAAAGCAGTATAAAGCAGACGGCCCCCTGACCAAGCTGCTGCTGCTGGTGGTGGCCATTGATGATGCTGTGGGCCTCATCCTGTTCTCTGCCTCCTTCGGTATCGCCAAGGCACTGGAGCAGGGTACCGTCAGCATCACCGGCATTGTGCTGGAGCCCCTGATCGAAATTCTTCTTTCTCTGGTTCTGGGCGCATTTATGGGGTGGCTCCTCAATCTCATCGAACGGTTCTTCCACTCCAACAGCAAGCGTCTGGCCATCTCCGCTGCCTTTGTTATGCTGACCGTCGGCATCTCCATGATGGAGTTCGAAGTGGCTGGCGTACACTGTGGCTTCTCCCTGCTGCTGGTTTGTATGATGACCGGAACCATTTTCTGCAACATCTGCGAAACCTCCGAAGAGCTAATGGATCGTGTGGATCACTGGGCAACCCCTCTGAACATTCTGTTCTTTGTAATCTCCGGTGCAGAGCTGGATCTCAATGTGCTGGTAAATCCTCTGGTGCTGCTGGTGGGCATTGTATACATCATCTTCCGTTCTCTGGGCAAATACTCCGGTGCATTCCTGAGCTGCAAGATGACCCATTGCAGCGACAGCATCACCAAGCATCTTGGTATCACTCTGCTGCCCCAGGCTGGCGTAGCTCTGGGTATGGCCGTCACCGCCGGAACCCTGTCCGACGGCAACATTGTCAGAAATGTGGTGCTGTTCTCCGTATTGGTCTATGAGCTGGTAGGCCCCACCTTGACCAAGCTCTCCCTCACCGCCGCCGGCGAGATCCGGCCCGATGGCAAAACCAGCGCCAGAACTGTCAATGGCCCCGTAAAGGAAATTCATCTGAAATAAAGAACATTCCGCTGCAATGCCTGTCATTGCAGCGGAATTATTTATCTATATCAGGAATGTGGGCGTCATGCAAGGTTTCTATGCACTAGAGCCATGCCAGGTAAGCCTGGGGCACAAGTTCGTTTCTAAAAAAATCGGAGCAGGCAATACAGCCTGCTCCAATGTGGTCGGAGTGGCGGGATTCGAACCCGCGGCCTCATGGACCCGAACCATGCGC
>CAZFXB010000064.1:0-10140 GCA_964522835.1 uncultured Oscillospiraceae bacterium | reverse complement strand
GAAGGACGGCAGCATATTCAAACTCCATCATCTTTGCGGCCTTCCGCATCTCTTTCTCAAGGCGATTGATCTCCGCCTCACGCTCATTCTTCGTGAGCTTACGGCCGTCCCGCTCCACATCCACCGTGCGGGAGATCTCAATGAGCTCCCGAATGGATTTGATGATGGTTTTCGGAACAATGCCGTTTTTCTCGTTATAGGTCTGCTGTAGCTGCCGCCGCCGCTTTGTCTCGGTGATGGCGTAATCCATGGCGGCGGTGATTCTGTCGGCGTACATAATGACCCGGCCATCGGCGTTTCTGGCTGCACGGCCCACGGTCTGGATCAGGCTGGTGGGGCTTCGGAGGAAGCCTTCTTTGTCTGCGTCCAGAATTGCCACCAGGGCCACCTCGGGAAGGTCCAGGCCCTCCCGCAGCAGGTTGATGCCCACCAGCACATCGAATTTCTGCATTCGAAGATCCCGGATGATCTCCTGCCGCTCCATGGTGTCCACATCCGAGTGCATATATCGGACACGAATGCCGGACTTTGTGAGATAGTCCGTCAGATCCTCTGCCATTTTCTTGGTCAGCGTGGTGACCAGTGTGCGGTAATTGTGCTGGGCAAGGGTATTGATTTCTCCAATCAGATCGTCGATCTGGCCCTCCACAGGCCGGACTTCGATCTCCGGATCCAGAAGGCCCGTGGGCCGGATGAGCTGCTCTGCCACCTGACCCGCCCGGCTCAGTTCATATTCTGCCGGAGTGGCGGAGACATAGATGGTCTGGTTCAGCTTGCTCTGGAACTCCTCGAATTTCAGCGGTCGGTTGTCGTAGGCAGAGGGGAGCCGGAAGCCGTACTCCACAAGAGATGTCTTTCTAGCCCGATCTCCGTTGTACATAGCCCGCACCTGGGGCAGCGTTACATGGCTTTCGTCCACAAACAGAAGAAAATCATCGGGGAAATAGTCCATCAGGGTCATGGGGGGAGAGCCCTCCGGCCGGCCGCTGATGACCCGGGAATAGTTCTCAATGCCGCTGCAGAAGCCCAGCTCATTCATCATTTCGATGTCGTACATGGTTCTCTGGTGGATCCGCTGGGCCTCCAGAAGCTTGTCATTTGCCCGGAACCACTGTTCCCGCTCCATCATTTCCTTTTCGATTTCCAGCGTGGCCCGCTGCATTTTTTCCTTGGTGGTGACATAGTGGCTGGCGGGGTAGATGGCGCAGTGGGAAAGCCCCCGCTCCACCTCGCCGGTGAGGGGGTTGAATTCGGAAATCCGATCTACCTCGTCCCCGAAGAACTCAATGCGGATGGCCCGGTTGGTCCAGCCCGCCGGGAATACCTCTACCGTGTCCCCACGAACCCGGAAGGTGTTGCGGATAAAGTTAATGTCGTTTCGCTCGTAGCGAATGTCGATGAGACTGCGAAGCAGGCTGTCCCGCTCCCAGGTCTGTCCCTGCCGGACAGATACCACCAGAGATTTATAGTCCTCTGGATCACCCAGACCGTAGATGCAGCTGACAGAGGAGACCACAATCACATCCCGCCGCTCCAGCAGGGAGGCGGTGGCAGAGTTCCGGAGCCGGTCAATTTCGTCGTTGGTGGCAGAATCCTTTTCGATGTAGGTGTCCGTGTGGGCGATGTAAGCCTCGGGCTGATAGTAATCGTAGTAGGATACAAAGTATTCCACAGCGTTTTCCGGGAAGAACTCTTTAAATTCAGAGCAGAGCTGGGCCGCCAGGGTCTTGTTGTGGGCCAACACCAGAGTGGGCCGATTCATCCTGGCAATAATGTTTGCCATGGTGAAGGTTTTGCCGGAGCCGGTAACACCCAGAAGCACCTGCTCATCGATGCCGTTTTGGAGCCCTGTAACCAGCTTGTCGATGGCCTCCGGCTGGTCGCCGGAGGGCTTAAACTCAGATACCAGTTTAAAGTCCATAGCCCATCCTCCTTCCTGGACGAAAACGCAAAAAATACGCCAAAGCTTTAGATTATCAGTATATGATTATACCACAACCCCGGGGAAACTACAAGATACCCGGGCCAGGGAAAATTCCTTGTGATTTCAGGTTTTTCGGCGAAAAACCGAGGGAAATAAGAGGGGTGTTTACATAATATATCTTTTCGGAAACCGGAGGGAGAACAGAAATCCGGAGCAGACAAAAGGGAAAAAGCCATGTAAACTCTGTGAAGAATCTGTGAAAAAATTCATTGAATTCCACCGAATATATGCTACAATAGTATTCGTATTATTTTGCACATTTTTCATACAAATTTCTCTTATGGGAGCGATATTACATCGTGGATTTTATAAAGAAAAAGGCGAAAAGCTGGGCCCCTGCACTCAGTGCGGTGCTGCTGACCTGTTTTTACCCGTGTATTTTTATTTACAGCCAGAATGCGGGGGAGGCAAGGGCCCTGGATATGCTGCCCTTTTTGGGGCTGTTCCTGTTCACGGCCGCAGTGATTTTTCTTATGCTGGGGCTGGTGTTTCGGGATGTGGGGCGGAGTGCCTTTGTCACTTGCCTTGCCATGCTGGTGGTTATGAATTTTTCTCTGGTGGCAGATGGGGTGAAATCCCTGCTGCCCTGGTTCTATGCCAAGTATCAGCTGGCGGTGATTGCGGTGCTTGGCCTGGGGCTGATCGCACTTATGGCCAAGCGAAAGCCCAATATGCAGGTGGGCTGTATTCTGCTGGCGTTGATGTTTGGGGCTATGAGCCTTGTGAGCTTTTTTACAGCCATCCCCAAGCTGATCGCCACTGCATCGGATGGGGCAGATGTGCCGGATGTCAGTGTTGCGGAGATCACCCAGAGGGACAAGCCCAATGTGTACTATCTCCTCTTCGATGAATACGGCGGCGACGAAAACCTGATGACCTATTTTGGGTTTGATAATGCGGAATTCTACGAAGCGCTGGAGGCACGGGGATTTACCGTGTCCCACAGCACCTATAATGCAGAGTCCTGCTGGACGGATACCCTGGTGCCAAATCTTCTGAACCTTGATTATGTGGTGAATGACGATATGACAGAAAAGGCCCGGCGGGAGTATTTGGAGAAGCCCTATCTGGCAGAGCTGTTACAGGAAAACGGCTACAGTGTGAATCTGGTCAATCACCGGGCCTACCTTCGGGTTGAGGGAGCACGGGAGCTGACGGAAAACCAGATGGAGGACAATATCTCGGAATACCTGCTGGAAAACAGCCTGTTTTCTAAAATTGACTACTTTGACACCATGATTAACCGTAGGATCTTTGTGAGCTACCGGGATAATTACCTGGGCCCGCTGAACAACTGCTTCCAGCAGCTGAAGGATTGCTGGAAGGAGACAAAAAGCGGCCCCACCCTGACCATCAGCTACATTCAGTCTCCCCATGCGCCCTTCGTCTTTAATGCCGATGGTACGGTGCGGGATCTGACCACGGGCTGGTACTGGAAGGACGAGAGCCTGTATCCGGGGCAGCTTCAGTATGTCAATACAAAGATCCTGGAGGCAGTGGACAATATTCAGAAGAATGATCCCACGGCAGTGATCCTGCTTATGAGTGACCATGGTGCCCGTGTGCCCCTCCACATGGTGGAGCAGTTCGGTGGCCCCCGGTTCGATGCGGAAAAGGAGACCCCGGTGATGCAGAGCGCCCTGTGCTGTGTCTGTGTTCCCGGCAAGCAGCTGGACATCGAGGGACAGACCGGTATTAACGCCGCCAGAATGGCCCTGAATTCCGCCTTTGGCATGGATCTTGCCATGATCCCGGCAGAGACGGGCTATGTACTGCCGGAGATATATAACGCAAAAGAGGAAAAGGTGCCGGATCATCCAGAGTCCGTGTTCCCCAGCTTCGGCTCCGAATTCCGGGACTATGGCCCCTCTCATTGATACTTTTTTAAATTGAACGTTTTGAAGTTAAATTTGAAAGACATCGCCTATCGGCACTGTCGGTTGCGTGATTTTTGAAATAGAAAATCACACAATCCCGTCTCATATGAAGATCAGTATAAGGTAGAAAGAATCGAGGAAAACCCATGTCATTCATCAATACATACATTGGCACACCCCTGGGGTGGCTTATGTGGCTGTGCTATAAGCTGCTTCACAATTATGGTCTGGCCATTTTGCTCTTTACCCTGCTGAGTAAAGTCATTCTTATGCCCCTGTCTGTGGTGGTACAGAAGAATTCCATTAAAATGATCCGGCTCCAGCCGGAGATCAACCGGATCACCGCCCTCCACTATGGGGATAAGGATACCATCACCGATGAGACCATGGCCCTTTATAAGCGGGAGAAATACTCCCCCCTCCTGGGGATGGTGCCCATGCTGATCCAGATCATTCTGGTGCTGGGACTTATCAATGTGATCTACAATCCCATGCAGCATCTTCTGCGGCTGAGCCCCGCCACCTGTCAGCTTCTGGTGGAGGCGTGGCAGAATCATCTGGGGGTAGAGACGCTGGGCTCCGGTGCCCAGCTCAAGGTGCTGGAAGCCCTGCAAAACCCGGAAAATCTGCCGGTGTTTCAGAACCTGCCCCTGTTGGGGGTGGATCTTTCCTATATTGTGGCCCAGGCTCAGAGCATGAATATGACATTTCTGGGGCTGAATCTGGCCACCGTGCCCCCTGTGCTGGAGGTTTCTCTGATTACTCTGGTGCCCCTCTTCTCCTGCCTCAGCACCTTTCTGCTGTGCTGGGCGCAGAATCGGGACAATGTGCTCCAGAAGGAGCAGAGCTTTCTGAGTAAATGGGGGGTCACCCTGTTTACAGTGGCCTTTTCCACCTACTTTACCTATTTGGTTCCTGCCGGCGTGGGTGTTTACTGGATTGCCAGCAATCTGTTTGCCCTGGGAAATCTCTATTTTATGAACCTGCTCTACCCGCCTAAGAAGTTTATCGACTATCGGGCTCTTGCGGAAAGCCGACAGGAGCTGGATCAGCTGAAGGCCCGGGAAAACCAGCAGAAAAAAGAGCTGGAGCCCTACCGCCAGCAGGAAAAGCTGGATTATAAGCGGTTCCTGGATCAGAAAAATGTAAAGCAGCTGGTATTCTACAGCGAAGGCAGCGGCTTCTATAAATACTTCTCCGGTATGATCGACTATGTACTGGGCCATTCCAGCATTGTGATTCACTATGTCACCTCCGATCCCAAGGATCCTGTGTTCCAGATGAAAAGTGACCGATTCCAGCCCTATTACATCGGAGAAATGAAGCTGATTACTTTGATGATGAAGCTGGAGGCGGACATGGTGATTATGACCATGCCGGATCTTAATACCTATCACATTAAGCGGAGCCTGGTGCGGAAGGATATTGAGTACATCTATACCGACCACGGCGTATCCAGCGACAATATGACCCTCAGAACCCATGCCCTGGATCATTTTGATACCCTGTTCTGTGTGGGTCCCCACCAGGCAGAGGAGGCCCGGGCCATTGAAAAGCTGTATGACCTGAAGCCCAGAAGACTGGTACAGGTAGGCTATGGCCTTCTGGATGAAATGACCGAGCAGTGGGAAAACACCCCGCACAGCCAGGGGGACAAAAAGACCATCCTGATCGCACCCTCCTGGCAGAAGGACAATATTATGGACTCCTGCCTCCATGAACTGATTGGGGAATTCTCCCGGCTTGACTGCCGGATTATTGTCCGGCCCCATCCCCAGTATGTCCGGCTCTATGGAGAGCGCATGGACGCTATTATCGCCCGGTATCGGGATCGTTTGGGAGAGGATTTCATCATTCAGACGGACTTCTCCTCTACCAGCACGGTGTACGAGTCGGATCTGCTGGTAACAGACTGGTCCAACGTGGGCTTCGAATTTGCCCTGTCCACCTATAAGCCGGTTCTTTACATCAACACGCCCATGAAGGTGATGAATCCGGAGTACGACAAAATCGATGTGGTTCCCTTTGATATCCGGATCCGGGGCCAGTTGGGCGGAGAGCTGGAGCTGGATCAGCTGAATGGGGCCGGTGAGCTGGCCCAAAAGCTCTTGGAGAACCCGGAAAAATACCGGGAAATCATCAAGGCTGTGAAAGAAAAAGAAATCTATAATCTGGGCCACGGAGCCGAGGCTGCTGGACGGTACATCGTAAAGCGGCTGGAGTCCCGGGGTGCCAGCGTATAAATTTAGGAGGAAATGAAAATGAAAAACTTGCTGCGTAAACTTTACTTTGGGTTCTTTATGGTGCTTTTGTTGGCTATTCCCACCTTTGCCTATCTGGATCCCGGCACAGTGACCTATGTGGTGTCCATGATTGCGGGTCTGTTTATTGCCGGTGGTGCAGCGTTGGCCATCTTCCGCCGGAAGATCAAACTGTTCTTCCAGAACCTGGGCAAGAAAAAGAATGCCAATACGGAAACCACTGCCGAGCACTTCGGCGGGGAGATCGACCCCATGGCTGATGTGGTGGATCCCATGGCTGAAGAGAAGTAATTCCTCATGGATCACACAGAGTCCTTGCTGACCTCCCAGGCGGTGGAATTTATCCACAAAGCCCTGGGGGCAGCGCAGTGCGAAATTGAGAAGGTAGTACCCACCAAAACCGGCATGACCAATCGGTCCTTCCGGTTTTCCTGCCGTGGAAAGACCTATATTCTGCGGGTGCCTGGAGAAGGGACGGACAAGCTCATCAGCCGGAAAAATGAGGCCGCCAACTATAATGCCATGGCTGGCAGCGGTATTACAGATCACGTGCTGGCCTTTGATCCGGAAACAGGATATAAGCTGACAGAGTTTTGGCCCCAGACCCGGAACTGCGACCCGGAAAATCAGGCCGAAGTCCAGAGGTGCATGGAATTCCTGCGGGCGTTCCACCAATTCGGCAAGTCGGTGCCCCATAGGTTTGACCTTTTTGGCCAGATTCGATTCTATGAGAGCCTGATGGGAGGCGTTTCCGAATACCCGGATTACGGGGATGTCAAGGAACGCTGTATGGCCATGGAGCCCTTTTTGTCCGGACTTCAAACCGACTTGGTGCTGACCCATGTGGATGCAGTGCCAGATAACTTCCTCTTTGTGACGGAGCATGGCCGGGAGCACATCCATCTGATCGACTGGGAGTATGCGGGCATGTTTGATCCCCATCTGGATATTGCCATGTTTGTAATCTACACCGGCTATGACCGAAAAATGCTCCATCAGCTCATGGATTGGTACTTTCCGGAGGGCTACGACCGGGAAACCCGGCTGAAGGTTTATTGCTATACCGCTCTGGGGGGACTTCTTTGGAGCAACTGGTGCGAGTATAAAAAGGCCCTGGGGGTGGACTTCGGGGACTATGCCAGAATGCAGTACCGATATGCGTCAGAGTATTCGGAACTGTTTTTCTGGGAGCGGGAGGAATTGGGTCATGTATAAGGCGCAGCGGGCCATTGTTATGGCTGCGGGCTTGGGCCAGCGAATGAGGCCCATTACCGACCACACCCCCAAGCCTCTGGTTCGGGTTCAGGGGGTGCGGATGATCGACAGCATTATTTCTGCCCTCCATCAGAACGACATTTTTGAAATTTATGTAGTAGTGGGCTACCGGAAGGAACAGTTCCGGGAGCTGCCGGCTCAGTATCCCGGCCTCCAGCTGGTTGAAAACCCGGATTATGATACTGCCAATAATATTTCCTCCCTGTACTACGCCCGGGAGCATCTGAAAAATGTGATTATTTTGGATGGAGACCAGATCATCCGGGATGTGGATATTTTGAAGCCGGAGTTTGAACGCTCCGGCTACTGTGCCATTCGTACAGAGGAGGAGACCAGTGAGTGGCTCCTTACGGTGGAGGAGCATGTGGTGACCCATTGCAGCCGAACTGGAGGCAAGGGGGGCTGGGAGCTTCACAGCGTGTCCTTCTGGTCAGAGGAGGACGGAGACAGGCTCCGTGGGCACCTGGAGCAGGACTACCCGGCAAAACGGGATATCTATTGGGACGATGTGGCCCTGTTCTGCCACCCGACGGAATACGCACTGGGAATCCGGCCCATCGCCCGGGATGCCCTGCTGGAAATTGACAGTGTGGAAGAACTGATGCAAGTGGATCCCGGCTATTGCGGATATTAAGAACCGCACTCCCGCCCTGTACCGGCGGGCGATTGATAATCGCCCCCTACCGAAAAATGCGGAAGTTTGTACGAATTTGCCGGAAAATGACCGCAATTCCACCCAATTCTGCCGGGCATGACAAGTCATGCCTCTACGAAAGATGTGTATTCCCCCTGGTATGCACTTTGATACTTTACAACGGAGGATATGCTATGAATAAAAACACCTCTGAAACCAAACGTATTGACTGGATGATTACCCTGGTTCCTCTGGGGCTGATTGTGGCACTTTGTGTGCTGTTTATGGTGTTCCCGGAGGGAGCGGGCCGTGTGCTTTCTCAGGTTCGCTTTTTCTTCGGCGATACCTTCGGGGTTTATTATCTCATCATCGGTCTGGGAATGCTGGGGATTTCCCTGTATATCGCCTGTTCCAAATACGGGAATATTGTTCTGGGTAAGTCCGGGGAGAAGCCCAGGTACAGCTTTTTCGCCTGGGGCTCCATGATGTTCACCGCAGGACTGGCGGCGGACATTCTGTTCTACTCTCTGGCAGAGTGGGTCATGTATGCGTCTGACCCCCATCTGGCGGAGCTGGGCAGCATTCA
Organism: uncultured Oscillospiraceae bacterium; assembly: GCA_964522835.1. Classification (GTDB taxonomy): domain Bacteria; phylum Bacillota; class Clostridia; order Oscillospirales; family Oscillospiraceae; genus HGM13006. The sequence continues at coordinate 1,523 of CAZFXB010000064.1, read as the reverse complement.
GCAGTGGGCTGGGGTGTTTCCTGTTTTCCACTGGAGCCTGATCCCCTGGGCCTTCTATCTGGTTTTGGCAGCGGCCTTCGGTTTTATGCTCCATGTTCGCAGCGTAAATCGGCAGAAGTACTCTGAGGCCTGCCGCCCCATTTTGGGAGGGCACACCGACGGCATCCTGGGACGAATTATTGACCTGTTGGCTGTATTTGCCCTTCTGGCGGGCACAGCCACCACATTCTCGGTGGCTACCCCCTTGATGGCCAGCGTTATCAACGCCCTCTTCGGGGTACAGCTGAACGAAACAGCGGTGACCATTGTGATCCTGCTTATCACCTGTGTCATTTATACCACCTGTCTTCTTCGGGGCTTCTCCGGAATCAGCTTGCTGGCCAAGGCCTGTATCTATCTGTTCTTTGGCATACTTGCCTATGTGCTCCTCTTCGGGGGCTCCACCAAGTATATCGTTGAAACGGGCCTGTCCTCTCTGGGTACCATGCTGGGTAATTTCCTGGAGCTGGCTACCTATACGGATCCTTTGCGTACCTCAAGCTTTCCGCAGAACTGGACCATTTACTACTGGGCCTATTGGATGGTGTGGTGTGTGGCAGCCCCCTTCTTTATCGGAAGTATTTCACGAGGCCGAACCATCCGCCAGACCATTCTGGGGGGCTATGTGTTTGGTGTGGGCTCCACCATTTTGAGCTTTATCATTCTGGGAAACTACTCCATGCACCTTCAGGTCACCGGAGTTGCGGACTTTGTCTCCATGTATCTGGAAAGCGGAGATCCCTATGGACTGATTATCGCCATCATCGAGACCATGCCCTGTGCGCCCCTTGTGATGGTGGTGCTGCTCCTTACCATGATTGCCTTCTATGCCACCTCCTTTGACTCCATTGCCCTGACGGCCTCCTGCTACAGCTATCACCGGCTGGGAGAAAACGAAATGCCCCACAAGCTGATTCAGCTGATGTGGTGCATTCTGCTGATCCTTTTGCCCATTGCGCTGGTGTTTGCGGAGAGCTCCATGAACAGTCTCCAAACCGTCAGTATTTTGGCGGCCTTCCCCATTGGAGCGGTGATGGTGCTGATTGTTTTGAGCTTTTTGAAGGACGCAAAATCAGAGCTTCCGTTATAATCAGAGAATACATAGAAGCAAAAAGTGGGACGATCTTCGGGGCGGTCCAATAAAGCAGTATCATATAGTTTTCGGGATGGGGTCGTTGCAAAACGCAAGCTTTGTAACGACCCTTTATATTTGATGAATCAAAACCAACTTCTGTCCAATTTGGGCAGAAGTTAAAAACTGTTGGCGGCTTCATCGCAAATCTTATCAGGTCAACACATATAATTATGTGATTCTATACACAAAAAAATTGATAATTTCGTGAAATGGGTTGTTTTGTTCACAAGTTCTGCGTATAATAATAGTGTGATTGCGAAGCCCTAAAACTCCAATAATAGTGTGAAGGAGTGCTTTTATGGAACGATTGATATTGAATAAACTGCTTGAATGGAAGAATTCACCCTAT
>CAZFXB010000063.1:0-10195 GCA_964522835.1 uncultured Oscillospiraceae bacterium | reverse complement strand
GTCCTGATTGTTCTTCCGAACCTTACCCTTGTCTGTTGCACCCCATACTTTCATCCAATCACCTTCTTGTGGGGGACGCCTCCTGCTTCATCTGCTTTCGCCGCAGCTGGCCGCAGGACGCATCAATGTCACCGCCCAGGCTTCTTCGCACCGTGGCGGTGATTCCAGCCTTCTCCAGCGTCTGCTGGAAGGCACGAATATCTTCTTTCGTAGAGGGTTTTAACGGACTCTCCTCCACGTCATTCAGGGGGATCATATTCACATGGGCCCCCATTCCCCGAAGCTCCTTCACCAGCTTTTCCGCATGATAGGGGGTATCGTTGACCCCACGGATCATGGCATATTCAAAGGAGATTCGTCGGCCTGTTTCCCCATAATATCTGCGGCAGGCTGCAAGCAGCTTTTCCACGCCATACCGCTTGTTCACCGGCATAATTTTGGATCTTGTTTCATCGTCCGGCGCATGGAGAGAAACAGACAGTGTTAATTGTAAATGAAGAGAGGCCAGTTTGTCAATTCTTTCTGTCAGTCCACAGGTAGAAAGTGAGATATGCCGCATGGAAATGTTCATTCCATCGGGGTGATTTACCAGTTCAAGGAACCGCATCACCGCATCAAAGTTATCCAGCGGCTCTCCGATGCCCATAAGCACAATATGGGATATCTTCTTTCCACTGTCCTTCTCCGTAAAAAGAACCTGATCCAGAATCTCTCCTGCGGTCAGCCGCCGGACAAGCCCCCCCAGGGTAGAGGCACAAAAGGCACAGCCCATGGCGCAGCCCACCTCCGAGGAGACACAGACGGTGTTGCCGTATTTATACTGCATCAGAACCGTCTCTACGCAGTTGCCGTCAGAGAGCCGCCAGAGGTATTTGATGGTTCCGTCCCGCTTACTCTCCTGTTTCCGTTCCACCTGGGGCGGGGTCAGGAAAAACCGGCTCTCCAGCTTGGCCCGCAGATCCTTTGAAATGTTGCTCATTTCATCAAAGCCTCTGACCCCCTTATGGAGCCAGATAAAAATCTGCTTGGCCCGGAACTTCTTTTCCCCCATTTCCTCCAGTGCTGCTTCCAGCTCGGAAAGGTTCATAGATTTGATGTCCTGCTTCATTGTCTCTTCCTCATCAGGCACAGGAAAAATCCGTCACAGTCGTGGATTCCCTGGTACAGGGTCAGCATTCCGGTATCCTGGGGCGTTAACCCCGCCGGCAGCTTCAGCTCCTCCAGAGAAAAGCCAGGATTCTGTGCCAAAAAAGCCTGAACCACAGCTTCGTTTTCCCGTTTTAAAATGGTACACGTACTATACAGAAGCCAGCCGCCCGCTTTTACATATCTGGCTCCCTGGCTCAAAATTTCAAGCTGAAGCTGCGGCAACGCCTCCATATCCTTTATATTCTTATAACGTATGTCCGGTTTCTTCCGAATGACACCCAGACCGGAACAGGGTACATCTGCGATCACAGCATCAAATTTACCCTCAAACTCAGGGCGGAACAGGGCCCCGTCATTTTCCATGGTGGTAACAACAGAGGCCCCCAGTCGCTTTGCAGCGGCTTCAATCTGAGGCAGCTTACCACCGTGGACATCGCAGGAGATGATTTTTCCTGTATTCTTCATGTGCATCGCTGCCGCCATGGATTTTCCTCCTGGCGCAGAGCACAAATCCAGCACACTCCACCCGGGCTGAGGAGATAGCACATCCACGCTGAGCCGGGCCGCCGGATCCTGTATCTGAAACAGGCCCCGCTGAAAAGAGGGCAGCTTTGCAATATTTCCTGTGTTTTTTATGGTCCAGCAGTCCTTCAGCCAGGAATGTGCCTGATAGACCACCCCTTCCTCCTGCCACTGTTCCAGGAGTTCCTCTTGGGTGCATTGCAGCGTATTTCTTTGGGCCGTGGTCTCAGGGCTGCTGTTATCCGCCTGTAAAACAGACTCCAGCTTCTTTCCCACAGATTCCTTCATCAGATCCACCAGCTCGCTGGGATGGCTGTAGCGGATATGATAATCCCTGGGCGGTGTCAAAGTGTCCTTATTCCGCAGTAAATTACGCAACACTCCGTTGACCAGACCGGCTTCCCGCTGTGAAAACTGCTTTTTCGCCATGTTGACCGCTTCGTTCACCGCCGCAGAGTCCGGAATTCTGTCTAAAAACAGGATCTGGTACACTGCCAGCCGCAAAATATCCCGCAGGGCAGGCGGAAGCCGCTTTCGTCCCGTAAGGAAAGAATCAATATAGTAATCCAGGAGGGCCCTGTTTTGGAGCACACCGCAGCACAGCGTGGTACAAAGACCTGCGTCTTTCTGGCTGAGGCCCGCTGCTTCCATATAATCCTTCAGCACGGCATCCGACCAGGCACCGGAGGTACGACAGGCAATTAAGGCGCTCAATGCCGTTTTTCTGGCAGGCATAGGGTCACTCCTTTCACAATTCTATCAGTCAATGGTAATGGGATGGCCCCGGAGATAATCGGCACAGCGCATCCGCTTGCCGCCCTGGGCCTGAACCTCCTCCACAAGGATCACCCGGCCGCCGCCGCAGGCCACTTCCAGCCCCTTTTTAGTCACTGCAACAGGGCTTCCGTCGGCTTTTTCTGTGGTTTTGTCCAGAATCTTCACACCGAATACCTTGCAGGGCTTCTCATGCAGCTCCATAGTGGCAACAGGCCAGGGAATCATCCCCCTGACATGGCAGGAAATCTTCTCCGGATCCCAGCTCCAGTCAATGGGGGCCATATCCTTTCTCAGCATGGCCGCATAGGTAGCCTCTTTCCCATTCTGAGGGGTTCTGGTTACGGTACCCTGTTCAATAGAGACCAGCGTCCGGCTCAAAAGCTCTGCCCCCAGATCTGCCAGCTTTTCCGTCAGGGTAGCGGTAGTATCCGTATCAGCAATGGGGATCACCATTTTGTCAATCATATCCCCTTCGTCCATCCCGGCACTCATATACATGGCAGTAACACCGGTCTCTTTATCTCCGTTTAAAATGCTCCACTGAATGGGGCCAGCGCCACGGAGCTTAGGCAGCAGGCTGGCATGAATATTCACACAGCCATACTGGGGGATATCCAGCACATTCTGGGGCAAAATTTTCCCATAGGCCACAGCCACAATCAGGTCTGGATTCAACGCCTTCAATTCCTCCACCACAACCTCATCCCGAAAAGAGGTGGGCTGGATCACAGGCAAATTCTTCTCCAGAGCAAACTCCTTTACAGGGGACGGTGTCAGCTTCATGCCCCGATTTTTGGGCGTATCGATCTTTGTATAGACCGCTGCGATTTCATGTCCATCCTCCCAGATCCGGCGAAGGCAGGTTTTGGCGATCTCCGGGGTGCCCATATAGACAACTCTCACGCCTCTTCCTCCTCATAAGGCTCCTGGCCATTTTCCTCCATCTGCTGGAGTTCCTCCTCCGTCAGCACCTGGCTGGCACGGTCTACAAAGAGAACCCCGTCCAGATGCTCACACTCATGCACAAAGCAGCGGCCAATCAGGCCGGAGGCGGTGTCGGTAAACACATTTCCATTCCGATCCATGGCACGGACGGTGACGGTCATGGGCCGCTTCACCACCCCCCAAATGCCAGGCAGACTGAGGCAGCCCTCCAGTCCCTCCTGCTCTCCGGCCGTATCAATGATCTCCGGATTTACCAGTTCCAGAATGGTGCCGTCTTCCTTCTCAATGACCACAATCCGGCGCAGGATTCCCACCTGGGGCCCAGCCAGACCCACGCCGCCGGAGTCCTTCAAGGTCTCCACCATATCATCCAGCATTGTGTGAAGCCGCTTATCAAATACCGTAACAGGCCGGGACTTTTTGCGGAGGCTTTCTTCCTCGGTATCCCGGGTCAAAATCGTTCTCAGTGCCATAGTATATTTCTCCTTCATCAGTCCAGCGGGTTGACATCCGCCGTAACCGTTATATTTTTATTCGCTCTATCCTTTTTAAACCACTTCATCAGGCCGGAAATCAGCCCACGAAGGGATTTTGTATTCTTCGCTAAAATGGTAAGTCGGTAATGATACCGGTTCATCACCCGAACCACCCGTGCCGGGGCAGGCCCCATCACGGTCACAGCGTCACCGCACCAGCTGTCACTGCGGAGCATCTGTCCCAGAGCCTCACGAAACCGCAGTGCCCCCTCTGTGACCTCACGCTCAAAGGGACCAAAAAAGTCCAGGGATATCACATCTCCAAAGGGAGGGCTGTGCCGAAGCTGCCGCAAAGGAAGCTCCGTTTCATAAAACCCATCGTAATCCTGGCTGGCCGCCTGCAAAAGCACCTGATTTTCCGGTGTCATGGTCTGAATGACCGCCCGGCCTGCCAGTGCTCCTCGGCCAGCCCGACCGATCACCTGTGTAATTTTCGCAAAGGTAGTCTCTGCGGCACGAAAGTCGTCGGAATACAGCGAGCTATCCCCATCCAGAACGCCCACCAGGGTCACATTGGGAAAGTTCAGTCCCTTGGTCACCATCTGGGTTCCAATTAACACAGGAATTTTTTCCTGTTGGAATCGATTTAAAATCTTTTCGTGGGGATTGGAGGCACTGACCGTATCCGCATCCATTCGGATGGTCTCGATCCAGGGCCACAGGCCGTGGATTTCCTCTTCAATCCGCTGGGTTCCCGTACCCACCGCCCGGTACCCAGTACCGCAAATGGGGCAGGAACCTGAGGCCGGTTCTGAATAACCGCAGTAATGACACATAAGCCGGTCATTGGCAGAATGGTAGGTAAGGCTCACGCTGCACCGCTTACATTCCGGCACATAACCGCAATGGGGACACAGCACCGTCCGGCTGGCGCCCCGACGATTTAAATATAGAATTGTCTGCTGACCGGCCTCAAAATTCGCTTCCATCTCCTGCCGCAGTACGCTGCTGATAGAGGTAGCATTTCCCTGTTTCAGCTCCTCCTTCATGTCTGCCAGTATTACCCTGGGCATGACCTGTCCATTATACCGCTGCCGCAGAATTGCCAAATCATAAATACCGGATTTGGCCAGGAACATGGTGTTGAGGCTTGGAGTGGCAGAGCCCAGAATCACAGCTGCTTTCTCTTTCGTGCCCCGCCAGATGGCCACCTCCCGGGCATGATACCTGGGGGTCATCTCTGATTTATAGGTGGTCTCGTGCTCCTCATCCAGTACAATCAGCCCCAGATTTTGCAGCGGAGCAAACACTGCCGACCGGGTTCCCACCACCACTGTGGCCTCTCCCTGTCGAATCCGTTTCCACTCGTCATACCGCTGCCCCACCTGGAGGGCACTGTGAAGCACCGCCACCCGATCTCCAAAATGGCTCATAAAGGTGCTCATAAGCTGGGGCGTCAGGGCAATTTCCGGTACCAGCACCAGGGCGCTTTTCCCCAGCTCCACAACCTGCCGGATCAGCTTTAAATACACCGCCGTCTTACCGCTGCCGGTGACACCGTACAAAAGGCTCACTCTGGATTCCGGCTCATATAGATGGGCCCGCAGCTGTTCATAGGCTTTTTCCTGCTCCGGCTGAAGCACCATAGGCTCTGCGGCCTGTACCGCATTAAACTGGGGCCGCCGAAATACCTCCCGGTGGTTAAGTTCGATATATCCAGCCTTTTCCAGAGCCTTTACCGTGGCATTTGTGGCCCCGGTAAAGTAGCACAGCTCCTTTACGGAACAGCTGCCCAGAACACTGAGCATCTCCAAAAGAGCTTTTTGCAGGGGGGCTCGCTTTCGGGTGGCCGCATAACTGAGCGCCTCCTCCGAAGAAACCGACAAGGCCGCTATTTTTTCTGTTTTATCCCCCACATTTCGAATGAGGGTACCTTCAGACAGGATCATCTTCTTGTTCAGCAGCTTTTTCAGGCCACTTTCCAGCACATTCTTGTCCAGCAGCCGTTTTAAGTCTGCCTCCAGGGCCTGCCCCCCCAGTTCCCGAAGGGCATTGCCCACCTGGACAGCATCCGGACTTCTGGGAAAGGACTTTTCAAAGTCAGCCTCCTGTCCCAGCGCTGTCAGCACAACAGTATCCTTGGCATGAAACCACAGTCCAGCCGGAAGCATGGCCCGCACCGCATCGAAAAAGGTGCAAAAATACCGTTCCCGGAGAAATGCAGCCAGCCGGAGCATGGTATCATCCAGCACCGGCTCCTGATCCAGCACAGATTCCACAGCCTTCAGCTTGTCCCCTTCTCCGCTCCAGGTGCCAAGCACAATCCCCTCTGTTCGCCGGTTCCCCTTACCAAAGGGCACCACCACACGAACACCGGCCCGACAGGTCTCTTTCAAAGGCTCGGGGATCAGATAATCATAGGGTTTGTCAATGGCATACACGGCGGCAGCCACCACAATTTTCGCAATGTTCATGGCAGCCTCCCTCCGTTTGTGGCATCAACACATAAAAGCCTCCCGCCGCCCCTCACCTGGAGATGCGGCGTGAGGCAATGGGTTTGCGGCTCAACGCAGATATTCTTCCTTCATGGTGGCGGTCAGCTTGCCGTCAGCAATATCATGGACAGCCTGGGTCACAGGCTGAAGATCAGTGGGGATCTTATAAGTTTCGTTCTCAATGGCGACCTGACGTGCCCGGCGTGCAATCACGTTCACCAGCAGATAGCGGCTGTCCACGTTCTCAAGCAGCTCCGGCACAGGGGGATAAAGCATCATAATGATTCCTCCAATTTTATAACATCTAACATTCTCTCTGCCCGCTGCTTTTCTGCGGTCAGAATTGCATCTATTTCATCTACGGTGCGGGTTGCCACATCGTTGATTACAATATAATCGTATTTCCCAGCCTGGGAATACTCCCACTTGGCCTGGGTGAGCCGTTTTACCATATCGGACTCCTTGGTATCGCCCCGGCCCCGAAGCCGCTGCTCAATGATATCAAAGGAAGGTGCTGCCACAAAAATCAGCACTGCATCCGGACAACGCTCCTTGATTTGCAGGGCTCCCTGAACATCAATATCCATGATTACATCAATGCCCTGCTCCAGCCGCTGATCCACAGGTGCCTTGGGGGTACCATAGTAGTTATCCGCATACTGGGCATACTCATAAAAGGCATGATTCTGGATCATATCCTCGAACTGTTCCCTGGTTTTAAAGAGATAGGTGACCCCCTCTGCGTCCCCATCACGCATGGGACGGGTGGTAGCAGAGACGGAAAAATACATTTCCGGGTGTCGCTGACGCATTCCCCCGATTACGGTGCTTTTTCCCACACCAGAGGGGCCGGACAACACCAGTAGCTTTCCTCGATTCAAGTTATTCATCCTCCTCAAACTCCACCGTGATGCCTGCCCGCTTCACAATGGTTTCTCCAGGCAGTCCGGAAAGGATCACATGATCCGTATCCATCACAAGGACAGACTTTGTTTTTCTGCCACAGGAGGCATCAATGAGCATACTGCGTTCCCGGGCCTCCTGCATGAGCCGCTTAATGGGTGCAGCATCCGGAGAAACCACCGCCAAAAGCCGTTCTGCGGAGATCATATTGCCAAAGCCGATATTGATAAGCTGCATTACAAAACCTCTTACTCAATGTTCTGGATCTGCTCCCGGATCTTTTCCAGCAGAGATTTGATGTCCACCACATTCCGAGCCTGTTCTACATCATTACCCTTGGAGCCAATGGTGTTGGCCTCCCGGTTCATCTCCTGCATAAGGAAGTCCAGCTTACGGCCAATTACACCGCCGTTTTCCAGCATACTGCGAAGCTGAGAAACATGGCTCTGGAGCCGAACAGTCTCCTCGTCTACAGCCACTTTATCTGCATAAATGGCCGCCTCCTGAATAATTCGAGCCTCGTCCAGCTGCTGGTTCTCCAGCACCTCCTGCATTTTCGCAGTGAGCCGGGCACGGTAGGCCTCTACCGTAATGGGACTCCGAGCCTCCACCTTAGAAACAAGGCCCAGAATTTCCTCTGCCTTCAGAAGCAGATCGTTCTTTAACGCTGTACCTTCCTTCTCACGCATGGAATCGTAGGCCCCAAGAGCCTCCTCCACCACCTGAAGAATCTCTGCCTTTACTGCATCCTGATCCTCTTCCTGTTTTTCCACCAAAAACACATCATTAAACCTGGAAAGAAGAGAAACAGAAATATCGTCCCGCACGCCATACTCCTGAGACATCTGCTTCAGGGCATCCAAATATCCCTGAACCACAGGGCCATTGAGGGAGATCTTTACATTGTCACTTCCCATGGCATTGATGGTCACGAACACATCCACCTTACCCCGGGAGATATGCTTCTGCACCAGGGATTTTATCGAATCCTCCACATATCCATACACCCTAGGCAGCTTAACGCCGCAGTCAAGATAACGATTGTTGACGGATTTGATCTCTACCGTGATTTCCCCACCGGAAAAAGTCCCCTGGGCACGGCCATAGCCAGTCATACTTTTAATCATTCACGATCATCCTTTCAGATGATTTTGCGGCATATACACAATGCCGTACATAACATTATAACAAATCATCTCCTTATTTGCAAGCAAAACCGACAGTAATTATAAACAAAAAGGCGGCCCAAACGGGCCGCCTTAGAATCACTTGCTGGGGGTATAGGTATTGTTGTCGTCCATGGTTGCGTAGGGCTCGGGCCAGGGTACAGTGTTCTGCACGGTCTGGACAACACTCCAGTTGGAGTGCAGCGGGCCGGGATCTTCGCAGTCGGGACGGGTTCTCAGGCCGCCCGCACCGGGGCCGCCAGGGCCACCGGGACCACCAGGTCCACCGCCGGGGCCGCCAGGGCCACCCTTTCCGCCGGGAGCACCGCCGGGGCCACCACCGGGGCCGCCAGGTCCGCCGCCGGGGCCACCAGGACCACCGGGGCCGCCCATTCCGCCACCCTTCTGCTGGAGATAGTTCTGCATACCGGGGTTGCCGGAGTCACAGCCGATGCCCATATCAGGGCAAACCTGCTCGTGGAGGAACAGCCAGCAGCCATCCTCAAACACGAAGTCAGCACCGTAGCGCTCCCACAGACCGCTGCAGCGGCGCTTGCCGTTAGAGCCCACTGCGGAAGAGATCAGGCCGGGGGTCAGGAAGTATGCACGGGCAGTCTTGCCGTCGTCTGCAACCTCCACCACGTCAGTGGCCAGAGTATGGAGAGAGAGCTCCATGAGAGGACGGATATCAAAGCCGCCGATCTCAGGCATAGCCTCATAGGCACCCTGGAAACGCTGGGTAGCCTGTACATCGTAAAGGGTTACAGAGCCGTTCCAAACGGACTTAAAGCCACGCATACGGCCAAAGGCATGTGCCCAGGAAATATCATCGGACTGAGACCAGATCTGGCTCCACTCCTCCGTGGCGTTGGCACGGGCATGGAGGTAGGTATGGGTCGCATGGACGAACTCTGCCTCCTGGGTGGCTGCACAGTTGTGAATTCTCTGGCTGAGGCTCAGATTCTTATTCATACTTTGTTGCCTCCTTTCAGCATGGGATGGCCCTCGGGACCATAGCTGTTCTCCAGGGTCAGGGTATCATAGGGCTCGGGCATGGGAGGATAGTTGTCAGCCCAGTTAAAGGTGTTGTCATGTACGTTCATGGGGATGGTGGGGTTACCGAAGTCCTTCCAGAGCTGATCGGTCTCGGGGGTGAGATAAGTATCAGCCTCGTAGGCGGTGCCTGCCTGATAGTTCTGGTCGTTGGCCTCCACAATGTGGAACAGCTTGAACTTGCCATCCTCCTTGATGAAGTCAGCGCAGATCTTCAGATACATCCACAGACCGGAGGAAGTACCATCCTCCTTCAGCTCGGTCTTCTGACCGATGGAGTACCAGATGCCCTTGGCACTCTGGCCGTCCTTGGCGATACGAACAATAGAGGTAGACAGGGGGCACATATACATACAGCCAGCGCCCAGCAGGCTCTCGTCATAGGCAATGCCCTGCTTGTCGCAGTAAACCTTCAGCTGTGCCTTACGCTTCTCCAGATGCTCGTCCACATACCAGCGCTGCACCTCGGCCTTGCCGTAGTAGTAGCCGTAGTTGGTACCGTAGGATGCCTTAGCAGCATTCATGGGCTTGGAAACCCAGATTTCGTCCATTTCCTTCTGACGAAGGTCAGCGGACTGATAATAAGCACGGAGGCTCATCAGGTCACGTACTTCCTCAATATCGGTGACCATCCCGATCATATCCTCGTCAGAAAGACGGGGCAGCGGGTAACGCTTGGGAATATTATGCTCAAACCATGCGGGAGCTT
>CAZFXB010000062.1:0-10270 GCA_964522835.1 uncultured Oscillospiraceae bacterium | reverse complement strand
TTATAGTGCGTTTATGATTTTGCTTTCCTCCCGGTTTTGGGGCTGGGCGAACCAATCCTGGAGATACTGGGCGAAAAATTCCGCCACAGGCCGCTGGTATCGGCCCCGGAGCTGCAAAATGCCCACCTGGTACTGGAAGGGGTGCCCTTCTACGGCGATGAGATGCTGTGTTTCGATTTCGTCAATGGGCATGGGGTCAACCTTAACCCCGGGAACAAAGCACAGTCCTCGGTTTTCCCGCAGCAGCTGCTCGGTCAGAGGGGGATTATTCAGCTCGTATGCCACGTTGGGGTACATGCCGAATTTTGCAAAGCCCTCCAGCACAATGTCGTGGATGGTGAGCAGCTGATTGCTGATAATGAGGGGCTCCTGCCGCAATTCCTCCATGGTAATGCTGTCCCGGTTATAGAAGGGGTGCTGGGGGGAGGCCACTACGTAGAGCTGATCCTGCAAAAGAGGGGTCCAGGAAAATTTCACGGAGGTCAGGGGGGTGGTGGTTACAGCAAAGTCCGCAGAGCCCCCCTCCAGCTGTTCTGCAATCAGGCTGCTGGTGTAGCGGTGCTGCTGGTAGTGGATCTGGCTGTACTCTGTGATAAAATTACGAACCGCAGGCTGCAAAAGCCCGCTGCAGGAGGTGATGATACTGACGCTGCCGCTTAGGGAATCTGCCTGGGATTGGAGGGCAGCCTTACCGGAATCCAGGGTTTCCAGGGCCTGCTGTACATAGGAAAGATAAAGCTTTCCGCTGTTATTCAGGGCAATCCGGTTGGCCCCCCGGTCAAAAAGGGTCTCTCCCAGCTCATCCTCCAGCCGAGAAATGGCCTTGCTGAGGGCAGGCTGGGAAATATTCAGGGCCTCTGCGGCACGGGTCAGATGCTGTAATTGGGCCACTGCCACAAAATATCGAAGCTGGGCCAGCTCCATGGAAACTCCTCCTTTGCCATAACTGGCAAGTTATACTGTGCGCTTACATAATATAATGCAGAATATTGAAAAATGCAATGGAAATGTGAAGGATAGTTCAAAATATTGTCACCAGCTCTTCATAACTTTCAGATTATACAAGCACAATTTAAGAGATATTGTACAAAAAGAAAACTTGTGGCTATAATTGTTTTGTGTAAAATGCAAACCGAAAGGAGAATGCACAAATGAAAAGAAAGCTGACAGCCCTTCTGCTGGTGCTGGCCCTTCTTTGCACCTTTGTTACCCCGGTCATGGCCGGCGATAACTGGTGGGAAGAGTATGTCACCAATCCTATGGATGACATCACCATTACCGGCGTAAGAGAAGACGGCACCGTGGAGACGGAGGGGGACTACATCCTCTTCACCTCCGACGTACACCGTTATGCTTATCTGGCAAAGGATCTGCTGAAGGCAGCCAACGATGCCATCACCGATGGCGGTAAGGTTGGTCTGTTTGCCTTCGGCGGCGACTTCGCCAATGAGTATGTGCTCTATCAGAGCAATATGTCCATCATCAAGGCTGCCGTAGGAGACACCCCCGCCACCTACACCAAGGGCAACCACGAGGGCTCTACCTCTGATGAGGAGTTCAAAGAGCTTACCGGCATGAGCCGTATCGGCGAGACCGCCATCAACAAGGACGGCGATTACTATTTCTACAACTTCGGTGCCTACGACAAGAACCAGGCTTTCCAGGCTGGCGAAATCGAGGAACTATCTGCATGGCTGGAAGAGAAGAACGATGGCAAGCCCATCTTCATCGTCTCCCACTATCCCCTCCACTACTATAACGACCGCCGCTCCTCCAAGATGGCTGCCGATGTTCTGGAGCTGCTGAACGACTACCCCCAGGTCACCTTCCTGTGGGGCCACAACCACACCGAGCAGGATCCCAACTACGGCATGATCCGTATCCCCGGCGATATCATCCAGACCGGTGCCACCGCTGATACCAGCGTGGAGATCAGATTTACTTATGCTTGCCTGGGTGCTTGCCGCGACGGCTGGAACGGTGCCAACGGCCTGCTGGCTCAGGTAAATGGCAAGGATGTTACCTTCAGCTACATTGCACTGAACAACGCCATGAGCACTGAGAGCTGGACCGATGCCCAGGGCAATGTAAACACCATTCGTGTTCCCCAGGAGCCCGGCGTTTCCTCTACCACTGAGGTAAAGACAGACGCTGATTTTAACACCATCACTCTGGCAAATGTGCAGATCGATCGGCCTCTGGCTGCTCAGGAGCCTTCCACCATGGCCTCTGAGTACTCTGACCGGTTCTCCGCTTCCGAGGTTACCTGGGATGCAGGCGCAACCTTTGATTTTGGCACTGCCTACACCGCAACCTTTACCCTGACCGCAGAAGAGGGCTACACCTTCGCTTCTGACGCTGTGGTTTCCGTCAACAAGGAATATGTTGGCCCCATGCCCGGTCAGGAAAATCACAAAGCAGCCGTCGCCGTCTCCGGGGACGGCAAGACTGCTGAGGTTTCCTATACTTTTGATGCCACTGTAGGCAAGGCTGCTGAGCCCTACACTGTAGCCACCTCTCTGGAGTATGGCCAAAACTATGTGATTGCCTCCAGCGAGAACTACGCTGCATCCTACATCTATGACCCCGCCCAGCACGGCGAGGAGTCCATGCCTGACTACACCGTAGCTCCCGCAGATGTGGTGGTTCAGGACGGCAAGCTTCTGTCTGAGACCGATCCCTCCACCGTATTTACTGCCCAGCTGGATGTTGACGGCTATCTGCTGTGGTCCGATGCCAGCCTGAAGGAGGGCCTTGGTGCCACCACGCTGAACTACCTGACCATGTCCACCCGTGGCGGCGACCTGGGTCTGGAGGCTGCTGAAACCGCAGGCAACACCATCTACAACAACTGGGATGTAACCGAGAACGGTGTTCTCTATCTGAATGTGGACGGTGCTGTAAAGTACCTGACCTTCGAGGGCGGCAAGTTCTGCTACACCGACGATGCTGCTGAGAGCAATGTACGCCTGTATAATGTTGGCATGGCCGATGGCACCATCTATAACGCCCCCGTCTACGTGACAGCTCCTGTAGCTGGTGAAACTGCCTCCGCTGAGGCCCACTCCTCCGCAGGCACCGGCACCGCTGTATGGGATGCAGAGACCTTTGACTATAATACCGCCTACACGGTAACCGTGACCCTCACACCCTATGGTATTGTGAACGAATCTGCCCTCACCGCCCGTGTCAACGGCAATGCTGCTGATGTAGAGGTTGTGGACGGAAAGATTGTGGTAACCTACACCTTCGAGGCAACCGGTGCTGAACCCGGTGCCGAGACCGTTGCGATTAACAGTCAGGAGGAAGCTGTTGCTGAGGGCTACTATGTCATCGCTGTTGGCAACAAGGCTATGACCATTACTCCTAACGGCATCTATCAGGGCTCCGCCGGCATTGCCGTAGCCGATGGCAAGATCATCTCCCCTGTAACCACCGATATGATCTTCCAGCTGGTTGGCAATGCTGAGGATGGCTACGCCCTGAAGAATGGCAGCCAGTATCTGGCTGGCCGCTCCGTGAACAACTCCCCCGACATCTGGGGCTTTACCACCACCAACGATGTTTCCAAGGCTGTTACATTTAACTATGTAGATGGCAAGCTGGAGGTTGTTTCCACCGGCGCATCTGCTGGCGGCCCTGGCGGCCCTGGCGGACCTCCTCCCGGAGGCAACAGCTCCACCAGCTACCTCTATGAGAACAACGGCCACTTTAACTTCAGTGCCTATAATAATTCTGACATCACCATGTACAAGCTGGATATCCCCTTCACCGATGTGACCAATGGCTGGGCCCAGAAGTACATTGTGGAAGCAACCATGCTGGGCCTGATGAAAGGCGACAGTGCTACCAAGTTCCTGCCTGACGAAGACATGACCCGTGCTATGGCCATCACCGTCCTGTATCGGCTCTCTGGCAGCCCCGAAGTGACCGGAACCAGCACCTTTACCGATCTGGAAGCTGGCCGGTTCTATGAGAAGGCAGCCATCTGGGGCGAGCAGAATGGTATCGTCAATGGTACTGATCCTGGTATCTTTAACCCCCATGAGAAGGTGAGCCGTGAGATGTTTGCATCTATGGTAGCTCGTTTCCTGAACTACAAGGGAATCGATGTAGACGGCGAGGGCAAGAACTTCGTTGACATTGATGCAGCCCATGCCTATGCCAAGGCCGATATCGAAACCTGCGTGAAGGCTGGCATCATCAATGGTGATCCCGATGGTTCCTTCCGTCCCAGAGACAATATCATTCGTAAGGAAGCCGCAAAGATGCTGGTTTGCCTGAACGAAATGCTGGGATAAGCGAAAAAAATCAGGAGCCGCCTCGAAAGAGGCGGCTCCCTTTTGCATTTAGCCGGATTATTTAGTCCATGGTGGCGTAGAAGGCCACAGCACGATTGAACTCGTCGTCGTCCTCGATGCTGTCCAGGATAATCTCCTCGTTCTCTACCCGGTAGCGGAGCAGCTCGGCATTCTCGTCGTCCACAGTGTCGCCCTGTACCTCACAGATGACCATGTACTGGTGATCCTCAAAGTTGAAGGTGTCCAGAATGGCGTACTCCTGCTCGGTGCCGTCTTCGTTGGGGAGCAGAATGGTCTCCAGCTCCATCAGTTCTTCGTTTGCCATAGTATTTATTCTCCTTTATGTTGTCTTTTGTTGTTTTGTATCTTTATGGTGTTCTGCTTATTCTTCTTCGTTGACTACTGCAATGCCCAGCTCCTGGAGCTGCTCAGGGGAAACGGTGCCGGGGCAGCCGGTCATGGGCTCGGTGGCGTTCTGGAGCTTGGGGAATGCAACCACATCCCGGAGGCTCTCAGAGCCGGTGAGCTGCATCACGATCCGGTCAAGGCCCAGGGCCATGCCGCCATGGGGGGGTGCGCCGTACTTGAATGCGCCGGTCAGGAAGCCGAACTTCTGCTGTGCCTCTTCGTCGGAAAGGCCCAGCAGCCGGAAGATCCGGCTCTGAAGGGTGGGATCGGTGACACGGATGGAGCCGGAGGACAGCTCAATGCCGTTGAGCACCATGTCATAGCACTGAGCACGGACTTCGCCCTTCCGGGAATCGTCCTCCAGGTAGGGAAGGCACTCCTCCATGGGCATGGTGAAGGGATGGTGCATGGCAACCCAGGTGCCGGTCTCCTCGTCCCAGTCGAAGAAGGGGAACTCCACGATCCAGAGCAGGTTGAACTGATTCTTGGGGATGATATCCAGCTTCTTTGCCACGGTAATACGGAGCTGGCCCAGCTGACTAAGGCCCTGGTTGTACTTGGGATCGGAGATAATCATGATTACATCTCCGGCCTGGGCCCCTGCCCGCTCAATGATGGCGTTCATCTCTTCCTCGGTCATAAACTTCTGGAAGGAGGAGGCACGGGTGCCGTCCTCGTTTATGCGAACCCAGGCGATACCGCCGCCGCCCATGCCACGGACATACTCGGTGAGCTTGTCCAGCTCCTTCCGGGTCAGCACCTTGACGCAGTTTTTGGCACAGATGCCGTGGACGGAGCCGCCGGCCTGAAGGGCGTTCTGGAATACGGCAAAGCCGCAGTCCTTTACCACATCTGCCAGGTTGAAGATCTTCATGTCGTAACGGGTGTCGGGTTTGTCGGTGCCGTAGGACTCCATGGCCTCGGCGTAGGTCATCCGGGGGATGGGGCCCAGGTCAATGCCCATGGCCTCCTTGAACAGGCGGCGCATATAGCCCTCGCCCATGTTCAGCACATCCTCCATATTGACAAAGCTCATCTCCATGTCGATCTGGGTGAACTCAGGCTGACGGTCTGCCCGAAGATCCTCGTCCCGGTAGCAACGGGCGATCTGGAGGTAACGGTCAAAGCCGGAGACCATGGTGAGCTGCTTGTAGATTTGGGGAGACTGGGGCAGGGCATAGAACTTGCCGTTGTGGATCCGGGAGGGCACCAGGAAGTCTCTTGCGCCCTCGGGGGTAGAGCCGATGAGGGTGGGGGTCTCAATCTCGATGAAGCCGTTCTCATCGAAGTAGTCCCGGGTGATTTTGGCTACCTTGTGCCGGAACATGAGCTTTTTCTGAAGCTCGGGACGGCGAAGGTCCAGATAGCGGTACTGGAGCCGCAGGTTTTCGTTGGCGTTGCAGCCGTCCTCAATCTGGAAGGGCGGGGTCTCAGACTTGCCCAGCAGGCGAACCTCAGAGACATACAGTTCCACATCACCGGTGGGGACTTTTTTGGACTTGGATTCACGCTCCCGGATTACGCCGGTGGCGGCGATGACATACTCGCTGCGGAAGGAGGCTGCCTTTTCAAAAACAGCCGGGTCGGTGGAATCATCAAAGGCCAGCTGCAAAATACCGGCCCGGTCTCTCAGGTCGATGAACATCAGGCTGCCCAGGTTCCGGTTTCTCTGAACCCAGCCACAGACGCTGACGGTTTGGCCCACGTGCTCCATACGGAAGTTGCCGCAGTAGTCCGTGCGGCGGAAATTTACAAGATTGTCCATATATATTGCTCCTATCTCTAAGTTTTTTTAAAATGGAACTGTCCACAATGGCGTGGCGGATGTAAGGGACTGCCTACCACCGGCGGCTTGAGGGCAAGCCGCCCTACTGCAAGCCACCAAATTTGCACCAGCCATGGCTCGCCCTTGGGGGAGAGCTGTCAGCGGTAGCTGACTGAGAGGGGGCAGAATGCAGTTACGAATTTGTACAGACCCAAGCGAATCCGAGATAATTCCCCCGTTGTACTTCTTCACTTTTCACCATTATTTCTTACCTACCTTGCCCCTCTCCGTCACGGCTTACGCCGTGCCACCTCTCCCCGACGGTGCGGGGCGAGGCAAGGTGCTACCGCACCGGTGCGTATGCAATCAATCCTTATCCTGAATGACTGTGCCTGCGCTGCGGCGGTTCAGCTCTTCCTGAATGATGGCGGCGGCCTCGCTTACGGGAACGGTGACCTGTTCACCGGTGGCAAAGTTCTTTACAGACAGCTTACCTGCTGCAATTTCGTCCTCGCCCAGCAGCACAGCAAAGGGGATCCCCAGCTTGGAGCAGTAGGTCATCTTGGCCTTGAACTTCTTCTTCTCCGTGTAGATCTGGGTGCGGATGCCCTGTTCCCGCAGGGCGGTGGCGGCGGTAATGGCGGGGCCCATGTCCTCGATCATGGAGATCACCAGAGCATCGGCAGGGGCGGTTACCACCTGGTCAGAGAGATACCCCTGCTCTCCCAGCACATAGAACAGCCGGGTAAGACCGATGGAGATACCTACGCCGGGCAGAGGTTTGTCGGTGTAATACTCCGCCAGATTGTCATATCGGCCGCCGGAGCAGACAGAGCCGATCTCCGGGTGATCCAGCATGGCGGTCTCGTAGACGGTGCCGGTGTAGTAGTCGAGACCTCGTGCAATGGTCAGATCCACCTTAAAGTTCTCCTCCGGCACACCGAAGGCACCCAGGTATCCAACCACGGTGGAAAGCTCCTCATAGCCCAGATCAAAAATCTCATTTTTGCCCAGGTATGCCTTCAGGGCTTCCATCACCTGGTCGTTGGTGCCGGAAATAGCGATGAACTTGAGAATTTCATCGGCGGCCTCCGGGGAGACCTGCTTTTCCTCTACCAGCAGGGTCTTTACCTTTTCCGGGCCGATTTTATCCAGCTTGTCCACGGTCTGCATGACGGCAGCGGACTTGTCCTGGAGACCCAGCATGGCGTAGAAGCCGTTGAGGATTTTACGGTTGTTGACCCGGATCTGGAACCGACGGAGGCCCAGCCGGGAGAAGGTTTTATAAATGATGGAGGGGATCTCCGCCTCATTGATAATGTCCAGCTTGCCGTCTCCGATGATGTCGATATCGGCCTGATAGAACTCCCGGAACCGGCCACGCTGGGCCCGCTCACCCCGGTAGACCTTGCCAATCTGATACCGACGGAAGGGGAAGGTGAGCTCGCCATAGTGCATGGCCACGTATTTTGCCAGAGGTACCGTCAGGTCAAACCGGAGGGCCAGGTCGCTGTCGCCCTTTTCAAAGCGGTAGATCTGCTTCTCGGTCTCGCCGCCGCCCTTGGCCAGAAGGATCTGGGCATCCTCGATGATGGGGGTGTCCAGAGGGGTAAAGCCGTAGAGAGAATAGGTCTCCCGCAGAACCTCCATGAACTTTTCCATCTGCATCTGAGGAGACGGCAGCAGCTCCATAAACCCGGAAAGGGTACGGGGTCTGATTTTGTCCATATTGAAAATTCCTTTCTGAAATAAAATGTTGGGTCGGAAAAAATAAAAAGCTCCCGTCCCCTTGGGACGAGAGCATTACGCTTCGTGGTGCCACCCAATTTCGGCAGAAAATCTGCCCTTTCAAGCCCCGTTTGGTGGGGAAGCCCTGCGATTTCGGAAAAAATCCTTATACGCCCGCTCCGAAAATGTCCTTCTCAGCAGCGACATGCACGGGCTTTCAGCCTAAGACCCGCTCTCTGGCAGCATATCCACTGTGGTACTGCTTTTTCATCCTTGCGTTAGACCCATTGTAACCCAAATAATCTGGGTTGTCAATGAATTTTGGGGCATATTTTTGGGGATGGGGGAATATAGATAAATGGAAGGGATGCAGACAGGAGAGCACGGAGCAGGTTACGTTCTTCCGGTAGGGACGATTATCAATCGCCCGCTGGTACGCAGAGCCGATTTGTACGGATTTTTCTGATATGTACTGGTGCGGGAGCATCCGCCACCTTCTCCTTGAGGAGAAGGTGGCGGCTAAGCCGCCGGATGAGGTGTGAACCAGGTTTCAAAGCAAGAAAATGTTGCAGGAATGGTAGCAGGACACCTCATCAGTCAGCTAACGCTGACAGCTTCTCCTCAAGGAGAAGCCTCTGGTTGGTGCAAATTTGGCTGCTTTTACGGATTCACCGGTAGTTCGTCCACAAGGAATCGGATTGCCACCGTAGTAGACGTCGGTCACTGGTTCGCAATGACGTGTGCGTTTTAAGAAGCACGCACGGACCGCCAAATTTGCACAGGCCATGAGCTTCCCCTGGGGGAAGCTGGCGGCCGTTAGGCTGACTGATGAGGGTGCGGGAAGCAGCTGCAATCCTCTACAGATTCCGGCGAACACATACCGCATCAGTCCCTCATCCACCACCCCTTCGGGGCGGTCCCCCTTCCCCCAAGGGAAGGTTTTGGTGCTCCCGCACCAGTGCATATCAGGAACAATTCTCCACTTTTCTCTATTGCTTAATACTTCAATTCCCACACCAGGAGGAACACCATGATGATAAAAGAAGAAAACGCCCTGTCTTTGGGCCACAGGCTCACATTAGAGAGCCGGAACAAGCTGTCCCTCACGGGAGTGACGGATGTGGGCAGCTTTGATGAAACGGCGGCGGTGCTGGAAACGGGCCGGGGTACCCTCATCATCCGGGGGCGGAACCTCCATGTGGAGCAGCTGAATCTGGAGGCAGGTGAGGTGCGGCTCACCGGCGAGGTGGACAGCCTTTCCTATGAAGAGAGCCGTCAGACCCAGGGCTCCTTCCTTCAGAGGCTGTTCCGATGATTCCGGGGCTGGGAGCCCAGGCCCGGCTGTTTCTGATTTCCGGCGTGTTGGGGCTGGGACTGGGGCTGTGTTACGATTGGGGCCGGGTTCATCGGCGGGTGTTTCCCGGTCTGACGCTGCCGGTGGATATCCTGTTTGCCCTAGTGTTTTTCCTGACGCTGATGCTGACGGCCGTTTACAGCCGGGGTCTGAAGCTCTATCAGCTGCTGGGGATGGCGCTGGGCGGGATTGGTTATTTTCTTTTGTTTTCCTCCTGGCTGCTTCGCCCGCTGGGGGCGGTTTTGCGGGGAATTCAGAGCCTTGGTAAAAAGACCAAAAGAGGCATTAAAAAAATTGTGAATTTTTTGCGAAAACTTGAAAAAAAGCTCTTTCCATCTTGGAAGAAATGGGGTACAATAGATGTGATACCATGTTCGCCGAAGGGAAGGAGCACACGAAGGAGAGGTGCAGCCCCCGATGATCCGAACTATTATAAAGAAGTCCCTCAGCGCCGTTCTGGCCCTATGGGCCGTGTGGCAGCTGGGCATCCTGGGAAAAGACCTTCGCTCCGCTATGGACGCAGAGGCGCAGCTACGGCGGGAAATCGCTGATACCCGGCAGAGGCTGGAGGAGTTGGAGCAGCCCCGGGATATTTCGGATCAGCTAAAGTCCATGGGCTATGTATATCGGGGCGATATTGTTTTTTTTGACGGCGGATAGCAGGTGTCGTATGGGCAGGTCGCCCAAAAATAAAGGAGGATAAAACCTTAGTAT
>CAZFXB010000061.1:0-10316 GCA_964522835.1 uncultured Oscillospiraceae bacterium | reverse complement strand
GCCGGAAAATATGCGTTTTAAAAACACGTTTCTGCCGGGCATGACAAGTCATGCCCCTACGCACAGGGGAAACCCCTACTACCCCTGAGACGGTAAAAGGCTTCGATCGAAAAGAATCCGGTAGAGCAGGCACAGACGATTCCAGGTGGGCTTATCCAGCACTCCGGTGATGGGTAAAAGGGCAAGCTGCTGGAGAAGTCGGATGTTGTATTCTGTGTGTTTGTCTAAAATCCCGGTGAGCTCCAGAGTGTAAAACTCTGGGAATTCTCCATGGATGGCAGTAAACATAGCCTGCATTAGATAAACATGGGGGTGCGATTGACCGGGGGATATTTTTAAGGCGGCAGGAAAGTGGATTACAGGGGATTCGGCTTCTGCCACAAGCTCTTGGGCCAATGTGAATATCTCTACGATCCGATTAAACGTATCTTCGTCTGCTACGCCGGTTACCGGCAGGCCGTATTCCTGCTGAAAGGCCCGAACTGCTTTTTCTGTGGCTGCGTCAAAAATACCGTCTGGATTTACCACTGGAATGGTATTCAGGGCGTAGGCGATGGTACGGAGCATGATCTGTATGCCCCGGATGGGCTGATCCAGAACAGGGTCTTGTTTCATACCAAGGCTGCCTCCTTTCGGGATAAATTGGCGTCCTTTTGCCCTTGATAGAGTGCAAAGCCGGGATATTGGCGAAATCGCACCACGGATCCGGTTTGCCTTCCAGCTGACAGTGTGGTGAGATATTGCCGTACCTCCTGGGTGGGCTGACCGGTGGGCTTCTGCCCCAGCTGATTTTGCAGTTTGGCAATGGCTCGGGTGGTGCTTCGATCCAGCACTCCGGTAATTCGTGGGGGAGACATGGCCGCAAATACAGGTGCTACATTTTGAAGAGAACGCTGAACCTCTGCGATGGTGCGGATGGTGGAGGTGGCCTCCGCCGGAAACAGGTCAGTATTTTGCAGCACCGTATCATCGGCCCCCTGATATCGGTTCACAATACTGTCCCAGGTGCTTTTGCCCACCAGACCACTGGGGGTGAGACCCGCAAATCGCTGGTAGGCCAGCACCTGATCCCGGGTTGCAATGCCGTATTGGCCGTCTATACTTACGGTAGGAATCTCCGGAATAAAATCTGCCAGGATATTCAGCATATATTGGAGCCCGTAGACATAGGGGCCGGAAGAACCCAGAGACAGCACACTGGGCAGATTGAAGGAGCCAGGCAGATACCGCTGTCCTTCGGAGCCCAGCTCTGAGAGCCGGGTCACAGCGATGTAAATGGACAAAATTTTGTACCAGGTGCTGCTGCCCACAATGCCGTCCGGGGTCAGGTTGAAAATTCGCTGGAAGGCGGTGACGGCTGATTCGGTACTGGGGCCGAAGAGACCGTCCAGGGGGGCGATTTTGGGGATGGCTGGGTAGTTGCGGGCAATCCGGTTTAATGCTCCCTGAATTTGCAGCACAGATACGCCGGCAGAGCCCAGCCGCAGGGGAGAGCCGGGGTAGGAGGGCCGGATGCCCTGAATGGGAACGTCGGTAACCAGCTCGATGTTGTCTCCATAGTAGTATTGGAGTATGGAAAAGGCGTCATAGCCCTGCTGGGCAAGCCCTTGAGAGCCCCACTGGCTCAGACCTTCACAGGTGACGGTGGTGCCGTTGCAGAAGGAGGTGGAAAGGGGCTCGATGGTTCCCTGACGGCGCACATAGGTCTGGAGCAGCTCATCCACCAGAAGGGATATGTTCTCGAAAATATCCCGGCCCTGGATGTATTTCTGGTCGTAGGCTGTGGAATTGGTAATGTCGAAGTCGTAGCCTCGGTTCCGATAATACTGAATATAGATCTTGTTTAGGGCAAAGGAAATCTGGGCCAGAATGTTGGCTCGGAGGGCCTCCGGCTCCCAGGTGGGGTAAATTTCGCTGGAGGCCACATTTTTTATGTAGTCCCGGAACTGAACGGTCACATTCTCAGCGTTCCGGTCTGGTGGGCCCAGGTGGACGGTTATGGTGTCTGGAATATAGGGCAGCGTGGTGTCGGTCATATTTTATCCCTCCGAAATAGGTTGGGGTGTGAAGATTTCCTCCTGCTGTCCATTCAAATCTGGATCTACTGCCTTCAAGGGCAGCAGGGAGACATCTTGAATGGTGGTGATGCCAGGGAATACCTGAATCCCCTCCAGGAGTACCCGCTCAAAGGCCGGGTGCTCCACCCGGATATTGAGCCCGGTCCAGGGCCGCTCCTGTGGGTCAGGAGACTGGCTGAAGGAGGGGTCAGCAGTGGGGACGGAGAGGGGGGCGGTGATGCCGGAAATGTCTGTTGTGCGCAGTCCCAGCAGGTTTTCTGGGGAATTTTGCTGCCAAAAGAGCACGGTAGAGCCCTCAACAGGAATGCGGGCGTTTGTGGTATAGACATTTACGATGATGGTGCCTGCGGATGCCATTGGATAACCTCCTGCCTTTTCATGGTATGATAATGAAGTATATGCCTAGGAAAACTTGTTTAGAACGTTTGAAATGGATGAAAGTAGCATCTATGGATGGATTTTTACAACAAGTTTATCAAAAGAGCAATTTTTGACCATTGTTTTTGTGGTTTGTGCTGATAAAATTCACGAAAAAGATACTATGAGAATACGAAAATATGTGTTATAATAGCCAAAACAGATTTTGGTGTGTCACGGGAACAGTGCGATTTCCAAATTCTGTTACCCTGGCCGCCGAAACGGCCCGCATTTTAGGAGGGAACCCGAGATGATTGAAGTATCCGGATTGACCAAAACCTATGGCAACAAGCGAGGCATCACTGATATCTCCTTCACCATCAACGAAGGTGAGATCGTTGGCTTCCTTGGCCCCAACGGTGCTGGTAAGTCCACCACCATGAATGTTCTCACTGGCTATTTGTCCGCCACTGCCGGTGCTGCACGTGTTGCAGATGTGGACATTCTCGAAAATCCTCTGGAAGCGAAGAAGCACATCGGCTATCTTCCCCAGGATCCGCCCCTGTATCTGGACATGACCGTAGATGAGTACCTGAACTTTATCTACGAGCTCAAGGGTGTTAAGGGCAGCGGCAAAGAGCGGAAAGAGCATATTGATCGTGTCTGTGAGATGGTTGGTATCAGCCACGTTCGTGAGCGTGTCATCAACAACCTCTCCGGTGGTTATAAGCAGCGGTGTGGTTTGGCACAGGCCCTGATTGGGGATCCTGATGTGCTGATCCTGGACGAGCCTACAGTAGGTCTCGACCCCAAGCAGATCATTGAGATTCGTAACGTTATCAAGGATCTGGGTAAAAACCGTACCATCATTCTCTCCACCCATATTCTGCAGGAGGTTTCCGCAGTTTGTGAGCGTGTGCTGGTAATTAACAATGGCCGTCTGGTGGCGGATGATACACCCACCCATCTTTCTGCCATGCTTACCGGTGAGCACAAGCTGGAGTACCGCATTGCCGGTCCCAAGGATAAGATTGTGCCTCTGCTCCGCAGTGTGGACGGTGTCAAGATGGTCACCCCCACCATCGAGGCGGAGGACGGTGCCTTCGAGTATCTGGTGGAGTCCGCAGAGCATCTGGATGTCAGAAAGCTGATCTTCCAGACCCTGGCCAAGGCCGGTTATCCTGTGCTTATGCTGAAAAACCAGGATCTGTCTCTGGAGGATGTGTTCATTCAGCTTACTGCCGATAAAAAATCTGCCGCAAAGAAGGGTTAAATACAATGTCTGCTATTTTTAAACGAGATCTGCGTGCCTATTTTAAATCCCCTCTGGGGTATGTTTATCTGGCCGCATTCCTGCTGGTGCTGAATATTTACTTCTATCTGATGAATGTGTATTCCGGCTCCAGCAGCCTGGAGGGGATCTTCTCCTTCATTGTTACCATGTGTGTGTTTCTGATCCCCATCCTCACCATGCGCACGTTTGCTGAGGATTATAAGCAAAAGACGGATCAGCTTCTGTTTACTGCCCCTGTACGGCTTACGGGTATTGTACTGGGTAAGTTCCTTGCTGCTCTGGTTGTGTTCGCCATTGGCGTTCTGATTACACTGGTGTACATGGTGATCGTGTCCACCTGGGGTGAGCTGGAGATCGGCACTGTGGTTGGTAACTACGTGGCTATCCTGGCTACTGCCATGGCCTTTATTTCCATTGGTGTGTTTATCTCTTCCCTGACCCAGAACCAGCTGGTGGCCTGTATCGGTACGGTTGGTGCGTTCCTGGGCCTTTACCTGATGGACTACTCCTACAGCATGATGAATGCCACTTGGGCCAAAAACCTGATCTATTATTTTTCCATGTTCCGGCGTTATAACGATTTCGCTCAGGGCATTTTCTCGTTCGCAGATCTCTTCTTCTATCTCAGCGTTGCCGGTGTGTTTGTATTCCTGACCGTCCGGGTGCTGGAGAGAAAACGCTGGAGCTAAGGAGGAACCTTGAGTCATGAGCAATAAGAAAAATCAAGAAATCAATGTGGTGGATGCAGCCCAGTCCACTGCGGAGCTTGGTAAAAAGCGCCGCAGAAAGATTGGCCTGCTGTCTATGATCTCCACCATTGTTGTAATTGCTGCTGTAATTGCAGCCAACTACTTCATCGACTATGTAGCCGAGCGCTACGTTCTGGAGATCGATATGACCTCTGAGTCTGAGTATGAGATCTCTCAGGAGACCGTTCAGATGCTGGAAACGCTCACCGATAAGATTACCATTACTGTGCTGTGCGATGAGACGGATTACCTGGACGATGCAGATCTGCGCCGTCTGCCCAAGGTGTTTCAGCGCTATGCCCAGCTCTCTAACGGCATGGTTGAGGTAAAGTACATCAACGCCGTGGCCAACCCCGGTATCTTTAATCAGTATAACGATCTGGGTGACCTTTCCACTGGTGATATCATTGTGGAGAGCGAAAAGCGGTATAAGTCCATGGAGCCCCACAATCTGCTGGAGTACACTAAGGATTCCGACAGCGGCTCCTCTTATCTGACTGGCCTCCGGGCAGAGCAGAGACTGACCGCAGCCATCCTTTACGTTACTGCCAACAAGGTGCCCAAGGCTGCCTATACCACCGGCCATCAGGAGACCACCAACCTGGAGGAGATGGATTCTCTGCTGACCTCCTCCAACTACGATGTGACCACGGTCAGCATTATGCAGGAGGGCCAGATTCCCTCTGATGTGGACATGCTGATTATCTCTCAGCCCAAGGGTGACTTCACCTCTGAGGAGATCGATGCCCTGGAGAAGTTTATGAATGACGGCGGCCGGATGATCGTTACCTATGCATCTGATACTCCCGCCCTGACCAATCTGGAGGAGTGGTTCTCCGAATGGGGCATCGCTTATGAGAATCAGATGGTCTATGATACCGAGCGCTGCTTTGCCGGATATAATGCCTACATTCTGCCCAATGTGGAGACTGTAGAAGGCCTGACCGATAATTTGGATTCCAAGAGCTTCAACATTATTCCCGGTGCCCGTTCCATTAAGACCCTGTGGGATACGGACAACTGGAGAGGTACCCAGCCTCTGCTGACCACCTCCAACGCTTCCTATGCCAAGGAACTCAGCACTGAGACCTCTGCCTATGAAAAGACGGATCAGGATGTAGCTGGACCGTTTAATGTTGGCGTTCTGGCTTACCAGAGCTCCATGCATAACCTGGATGCCACCTATTCCTACATTCTCTTTATGAATGCTGGCTTCCTCAGTGACAGCACCCTGGAGAGCACCAGCTTCCAGAACAAGGACTATTTCCTGGCTGCACTTAACTTTATGAGCGATGACTCCGAGGCTGTTGTAATTACCTCTAAGGATCTGACCTCTACCCAGCTGGTTGTGCCCGGTTCCGCCAAGAGTGCGCTCTACTATCTCTTGATCTTTATCATCCCCGGCGTTTGCCTGATCTCCGGTCTGGCCGTTTGGGCAAGAAGGAGACATAAGTAATGAAAAGCCTGAAAACGATTATCATTGCAGGAGTCGTGCTTCTGGTTTTTGTGATCGCAACAATTATTGTCATCAATATTCCCGCATCTTCGGAGGCCACTGTGGAGGAAAGCGTTGTTGAAACCATCCAGAAGGAATCCGTCTATGTGGTGAACCGGAATTATGATGAGCTGACCGGCTTCACTGTGGTGCCTACGGAGCGTCAGGTTTCTGAGGATACCAACTATGCCTATGCCTCTGAGGAGCTGGATGTTCAGATTTCCAAGAACGAGGACGAGAAGGGGTCCGTCACCTACGAATATGAGGTGTCTCCCGATCCCGGCAAATTTGAGTACGACAGCTCCAAGTTCCGTTCTATGATGTACACCCTATCCTCCATTACCGCCACCAATCTGGTGGAAGAGGACTGTAAGGATATTTCCGCTTATGGACTGGACGAGCCCACCGCTGTGATCAAAACCACTTACCAGGATGGCTCCCAGGTGGATATCATCATCGGCTCTCAGGCTCCTGTAGACGGGGAGTATTATGTGATGACCAATGAATCCTCCAACGTGTACACCATTGGTTCCTATGTGGATTCTCTGCTGGTTCGCCGGCCCATTGAGTATCGGGATATTACCCTGTTCCCGGTTTATGAGGATGACGCTGTCTATGAGAACATTGACTGGGTTCGTATCACCAACCGGAATGGTGATGTGATCGAAGTTCAGCTGGACTCCAATTTCGAGAATGAGTACAATACAGAGCAGAGCCAGTATGTGATGTTGCAGCCCTATCAGGTATCCGGCAACACCACCACCATTCAGAGCTATGTGCTGGATGTGGTGTCCACCCTGGCCCTGGGTTCCATTGTAAAGGACATTACCGAGGATGATTATGCAGAGTATGGCCTGAATAATCCTGCAAAGCTGGAGATGACGGATATTGCCGGGAACTCTATCAGCCTGCTGATTGGTAAGACCTGCCCCAATACGGAGTATACGTACTGCATGATCGAGGGCACCAATACCCTCCTTACCGCAGGTTCCGCAGCCTTTGACTTCATGGATGTGACCTATGTTCAGCTTATGCTCCGGACGGCCTGGACCTTCAACATTGAAGAGCTTCAGGGCATTGACATTGTCATCGGAGATCAGGACTTTGACCTGGATGTGACCCATTATATTAAGCAGAACGCCAATGGCAACGATACAGACGGCGTTCATGGCACATTGAATGGTCAGGAGATCGACGAGCTGAATGTACGCCGGCTCTTTATCAAGTGCCTCTACTTCCGCATCATCGGTAACCTTACGGATGATGAGAAGAAGGAAATGGAGAAGCAGGATCCCTATGCTACCATCACCCTTACCCTGGAGGATGGGGAGCATGTGCTGGAGCTGATGCCTCTGACTGACCGGAAATACGCCATGCGTGTGGACGGAACCCTGGAGTATTACAGCTACAAGTCCTCTCTGCAGGATCTGGAGACCTCTCTGGGATATGTGCTGGATGGCGATATTCTGGACTTCGCCATTGGCTAAATGAAATAAGCTCGGAGCTGCTTTCCTAAAGGTTGGAAAGCAGCTCCGATTTTTTATGATTCTTTTAAGCGTTCCAGGCTGTTGGCGTATTTTGAGGTGAAAACGCTTCTGCGCTGTTGCGCCATGTTTTCTACAGCCTCTGCGGATGCAGATACGGGTGCAATGACGCCAGCTCCAGCCACACAGCCCCCTGGACAGGCCATGCCTTCCAGCAGGTATCCGTTATATTTCCCCGCCTTCGCCAGAATCAACATCTTCTTACAGTCCGGCAGACCCTCAGCTCTGGCGGTGGGGACATTTTTCCCGGGAATGATACTCTGAATGGCGTTGACAACAGCCTGGGCGACACCGCCACCTACAGCGAATCCGATGCCGTCTCCGCTGGCCTCGTGAAAGGGTTCGCTGTCTTCACAGGCTGAAATATCGATCTCTTTTGCATCCAGCAGACCAGCAAACTCCTCGAAGGTGAGTACAAAATCGATGTCACTTCGTATGGTTCTTCGGCTGGCCTCCAGTTTCTTTGCGGCGCAGGGCCCCACGAAGACTACCTTACATCCTGGGTGCTGCTGCTTTATCAGTCGGCCTGTCAGCACCATAGGGGTCAAGGTCATGGAAATATAAGGCTCGAATTCCGGGAACAGCTTCTTCGCCATGACTGACCAGGCGGGGCAGCATGAAGTGGCCATAAATGGCTGATCCTTGGGAACGTATTTGAGAAAGTCCTGGGCCTCATCTATGGCGCAAAGGTCGGCGCCCACAGCCACCTCTACCACATCGGTAAATCCCAGCTGACGAAAAGCTGTGCGGATCTGACCGGGGGTAACCTTTCCAAATTGTCCTGCCGAGGCAGGCGCAATGGCGGCATAAACGGGAATGTCACTTTTCAGTGCTGTGACTGTCTGAAAGATCTGGCTTTTGTCGATTATGGCACCAAAAGGACAGTTGACCAGGCACATTCCGCAGGATACGCAGAGATCATGGTTGATTTCTGCCCGACCGAGGCTGTCAGAACGGATGGCGTTCATACCGCAGACTTTGGCACAGGGGCGCTCCTGTTTGACGATTGCGTGGTATTCACATACAGAAATACATTTGCCGCATTTTACACACTTGTCCTCGTCCAGGTAGGTCCGGCCTTTTTTCAGTTTGATGGCCTTTTTGGGACAGACCTCCATACAGGGATGCTCCAAGCAGTTTTGACAGGCGTTTGTGATGAATACCCGTTTTTCTTCGCAGCGGTTACAGGCAAATTTTATAATGTCGATCAAAGGCGGTTCATAGTATTTTTCGTCGATGATACTTTCGTCTACGCCGTCGGATATGGTGGAATAATTGTCAAAATTCCGAAGGGCCAGGCCCATGGCAGCACGGAGTCGTTCCGCAACAATTTCCCGTTCGACAAATATGTTGTCCTGATACTGGGCTTCTTGACTGGATACGATTTTATAGGGCAGGTTTTCGAATTTTTTAGGATCCCAGCCCTGGTAGGCCAGCCTGGCGATTTCCGTAAAGATCTGGTGCCTGATTCGGGATTTGTTGTTTGTGATTCCACGCATATAAAGCCCTCTCTTTCTGCTTGTTACAGACATTATATACGTATGTAACAAATCTGTCAAGAGGGGCAATATGTCCCCATAAAAAATTTCAGCGTAAGGAGAACCCTTACGCTGAAATTGATGCAGCAGGAAATTAGAGAATGTCCATGGCAGCGCAGAAGCCTTCGTAGGTGGCCTGCTTTACAGTTCTGGCACGAACTGCATCACCGGTGACCACAAACCAGGGGCAAACGCCCTCCAGGCTCTT
This sequence comes from uncultured Oscillospiraceae bacterium, assembly GCA_964522835.1. GTDB lineage: Bacteria > Bacillota > Clostridia > Oscillospirales > Oscillospiraceae > HGM13006. Next base: position 1,053 of record CAZFXB010000061.1, on the reverse strand, counting down.
TACGATATCATCATTGCTCCGGTTGCCGCAGCAGTAGTAGACAATGTCGGCCTGGGCGAACTGCTCGTTTCCGTCCTTGTCCAGATACTTTACGCCGTTGTCGCAGATTTCCTTGGTGGTGACAGAGGTGCGGAGCTTCATGCCGGCCTTGTCCATTCTTGGCAGCAGGGCATCCCGCTGGGAGGGGAAGGAGTCCTTACACATGGCATCCCGCATTTCCAGAATCTCCACATCTGCGCCGCACTCGCTGGCGAAGAAATAGCCGGACTCACAGCCGATGGCACCGCCGCCGATGATGACGACCTTTTTGCCCTCAAGTGCTTCGATGTTTTTGTAGGCCTCTACAGCATGGGTTGCCTTTTCCACACCAGGGATGGGGGGCACGAAGGGATGGGAGCCAACGGCGCAGATTACTGCGTCGGGAGCCATGGATTCGATCATTTCCCGGGTAGCGGTGGTATTCAGCATGATCTTTACCCCGTTGTATTTGCAGCGGGCAATCAGGCTGTCCCGGAACCGGAGCAGGGACTCCTTATCCGTATCTACCTCGGTGAACCAGAGCAGCCCGCCCAGCTTATTTTCCTTTTCCACCAGCGTTACATCATGGCCACGCTCTGCGGCGGTCAGGGCAGCATACATGCCGGAGGCACCGCCGCCAATTACCAGGACTTTTCGGGAGGCTCTGGGCTTGGGTGCATTTCTCCAGCGGAGTTCCCGCTGACCCCAGGGGTTAACGGCACAGTGCCACAGCTCGGGAATGGGACGAGCATCCGGGTCGGAGGCCAGAGGGTTGAAGCAGGAGCAGCGGAGGCAGGGGGCAATCTGATCTTCCAGACCCTTCAGGGTCTTGTTGACAAAATCGGGGTCAGCAAACTGCTGGCGGCCCATGGCTACAAAGTCGCACTTGCCGGAGGCAATGGCTTCCTCAATCTGCTCGGGGCCATTGAAGCCGCCTACCGCAATGACGGGAATGCTCACGTGCTTTTTGATGGCCTCTGCCAGATCCAGGTTGCAGCCGTGCTTGTCGAACATGGAGGAGAAGGCCTTGGTATT
>CAZFXB010000060.1:7977-10735 GCA_964522835.1 uncultured Oscillospiraceae bacterium | reverse complement strand
GCGGAATTTTGCAAGTTCTTTTTTGCAAGATTTCATACTTTTTATTCATCTACAGGTTGGCAAGCGCCTGAATTTCATTTTCTGTTAAATATCTCCACGTTCCAAGGGGCAGATCACCCAGAGAAACAGGCCCCTCCTGCTTTCTGCGAAGCCGGGTCACGGTCATGCCGCACTGCTCTGCCATCTTCCGAATCTGGCGGTTTCGGCCTTCGTGAATGGTGACCGACAGCATGGCTTTTCCATCTTTCTCCCACCTGCATCGAACCTTCGCCGGAGCAATTTGATATCCATCAATATCCATAGGCCGGGCCATGGCCCTGTCCCCTCCCGGTTCATAATTTTTTACCCAGACATCATAGGTTTTCTCCACCTGATGGGCGGGATGGATCAGCCGATTGGTCAAATTTCCATCGTTGGTCATCAATAACAGCCCCTCAGAATCCATATCCAGCCGGCCCACCGGATATACCCGAACCCCGCAGTCCACCAAATCACGAACTGTTTTTCTGCCCTTTTCATCCTCCATGGTGGTCACATAGCCCCGGGGTTTGTGCAGCATTATGTAAACCTTCTTTTCCGCAGAACCCAAGAGTACATCGTCTACAAAAATCCGGTCTGTCTCCCGATCTGCCGTATCTCCCAGCACACAAATCTTATCCCCAATCCGCACCCGTCCTTGGCAGATTAGCTCCTCGGCCTTGCGGCGTGATGCAATTCCGCAGGATGCTAGAATCTTTTGCACACGTTCCTGCACAGCATTTCCTCCTTGATTCAGTCATTTGGCCGGAGGAAACTCCGGCCATTATCTCACAAACAAATCTTTGATTCTTTGAATCACACCCAGCTCCTCCGGCCGTTTCTCCACAGCCTGGGCCGTCACCACAGAAACAGCCCCCACATGCTTTCCGTTCAAACTTACCCGTGCAGTTCCAACTTCCCTTCCCGCCTCCACCGGCCCGTAGAGGAAAGGTTCCACATGCAGCTGAATCTGAATCTCCTCGCCTGGCAAGCTCCATGCCGTAACGCTTTCTCCTGAGACAACCTCTACAGAGGCCGCCGCTCCGGAGATTACCGGAACACTTCCAAGGCTTTTCTCTTTCGATAAAAGCACCTGCTCCTGATACAAGGAAAAACCGTAGTCCAGCATAGTCCTATGGTCGTTCCAATCATCCGGGGCATTCAGTGTAACAGATACCAGGGTTCGCCCCTTCTGCTCCGCTGCCCCCACCAGAATACGGCCCGCCTTCTTTGTAAATCCGGTTTTAACCCCCAGAGCTCCCGTGTACCGCCAAAGCAGCTTATTATGATTGGTTAGGTCATGGCCTTCACAGTGATAGCTTTTGGTGGAGACGATTCTGCGAAAATCATCATTTTTCAAAGCTTCCGCTGTAAGGGTAGCCAAATCTCTGGCAGTGGCATAATTCTCCGCACTATCCAGACCATTGGGATTGGCAAAATGGGTATGTGTGAGCCCAAGAGACTGAGCTTTTTCGTTCATAAGTCCCACAAAATCCGTCACATCCCCAGATACAGCAATCGCCAGGGCCACCGCTGCATCATTACCGGAGGACAGCATCAGCCCATGGAGCAGATCCTCCACAGACCGCTCTTCCCCCTCTTTTAAATACATGGAAGAGCCCTCGATCCCCACGGCCTCCCGGGGAATCACAACCACATCCTGTAAACCACTCTGCTCCAGCGTCACCAGAGCCGTCATTATTTTCGTGGTGCTGGCAATCAAACTGATTTCATCCGGATTTTTCTCATAAAGCACCTGCCCAGTATCTCCGTCCATTAAAATGGCACTGTGGGCAGACAAACCAAGGGAAAATACAGGTGTCACGCAGCACAGTGCCATCAAGATACAAATAACGACTCGTTTCATCCTTCATCACCGTAGACAGGATGCCCCGAATTCAGTGGAGTTATTCCTGGGTTTCTTCTTTGCCGGATATCTTTTTGTTGACCACAGTTCCCACTTTGTCTACCACATCGGGAACCATCTCAATCACACGCTCCACCGCAGTGGGTGCAGGCTGCTCCACGGAAACCACACGTACATTGCCATCTTTAATAATCAGAAAGGACACCGGGGTAATAGATACCCCCATACCTGCTCCGCCACCAAAGGCATTGCTGTGATCCGGCTTCTGATTCTTCTGGGCAAAGTCGCTGCCGCCAGAGCCATAGCCAATAGAAATCTTAGAAACAGGAATTACTGTCACGCCCCCTGCCTCAATGGGCTTGCCGACCACCGTATTCGCATCCATCATATCCCGGATTTTTTCCATGGTGGTTGCCATTAGATCACTGATGGGATGTGCCATGTTCATTACTTCCTTTCTGTTTTTTGTAGATTTTCAGCCCACGAAGGCCGTAGTGCAGCAAAAGATACAGGATTTCACCCACCAGCAGCAGAAACTGGACCCGGCCGTAGATGCTGGTTTCTCCAGCGTTTTCATCCAAAAAGACTTGAATATCCCGATCTTCAATACGAAATACACGTTCAAGAAGCGGAATCAAATTCCCGATCCCTGCCCAGGCGCCGCCGTACAGCATCCCCCACTGGGCAGGCTCCTTGTCCTTTGCTCCGATGGTAAGGTGCAAGGTAAGCTCCTTTAGAAGAAGTCTCCGCCGGAAGCACCCCAATGCCTCCAGCCCCACCGCAAGAAGCTCTTTAAAAAAGGAAAAGTTGCCACCCAAGCCGGTTTTAGACTGTTTCGCTGCATCCTGTTTTGCGTCTTTTCCCGTTTTTTTC
>CAZFXB010000060.1:0-7877 GCA_964522835.1 uncultured Oscillospiraceae bacterium | reverse complement strand
CCAGAACCACCGCCAGAACCATCATCCGTTCTGGCCCTCCTGAATGGTCAGCTGTTCCATTTCAATTTGCTCCGGATTCACCTTACCCTGGGGCAGATCCACCTCCGGCAGCTCCTCAAGGGACGAAAGACCAAAGGTGCGAAGGAAGTCCGGCGTTGTACCGTAAAGAATGGGTCGTCCCGGCACACTGAGCCGCCCCTGCTCCTCAATCAAGTGTTTATTCAGGAGCGCAGAAACCGTATAGCTGCTGTCCACCCCACGAATCTGCTCCACAAATGCCTTGGTGCAGGGCTGGTAGTAGGCAATCACCGTTAGTGTCTCCAAAGCGGAGGCAGTGAGCTTGGGAGGTTTTCTGGTTTCCAGTGCTCTGGTGATTACATCGGACATATCCTGCGCAGACACCATCTGATAGGAATCCTCCAGTGCAATCACACGCACACCACGACGCTGAAAACTCAGCTCATCCATCAGGGTTTTAGCCGCAGCTTCAATATCCCCCTGGCTGACGCCAATAGCCAGAGCAAGCCGTTCCTTTCCCACCGGTTCCCCAGCAGCAAACAAAACCGCTTCCATACAGCGTTTGATTTCCTCCAATTCCATTACTCCACCTCCGACTCATCGGGCATCTTCAAATAGGATACCCGGTATTCGTGATTTCCTTCCATTTCTTCTATCTGAACCGAGTGTAATTTACAAAGCTCCAGGATGGACAGGAAGGTTGCCACCACCTCAGACCGGGATTTATTCCCCCGAAACAGATTTTTTAGCTTCTGCACACCTCGATCGATCAGCTGTTTAAGCACCTCTGCGGCCTTTTTCTCAACAGGATAAGGCTCTTTTCCTACGATGCCGTCGAAGGCAGTGATAGGAGAAGGCAGCTTTACACGGCTCCGCTCCTGCAAATCAAACCAGGCCTTCACCAGATCCCCCTTGTCATGCTGATACCGATAGGTATGATCCCGCCGAAGGGGCTCTGGATCTTTTACAAAAGTGTTCTGCCCGATATGATTGCGGGTTTCCAGCCAGGCCGCAGGGGTTTTCAGCTTTTCCATAATCTCCTGCCGCTGACGCTGTTCCAGAGACTGGATCAGCAGTTCCATCTCAGAAAGGCCCTCCTGCCGCTCTGCTTCACTGAGCAGCATTTTGGTTTTAATCAGCACCAGCTGTGAGGCCATGGTAATGAATTCACTGGCGATCTCCAGATCCATCCGCTTCATTTCCTCCAAATAGGCCAGGTACTGCTCCAGAATGACGGAAATCTGAATATCCCGGATCTCTATTTTGTTTTTACTCAGCAGCAGTAAAATGACATCCAGAGGGCCGGTAAAGTCCTCCGGCTCTGAATCCTTGGATTTGACCACATGGGTCAAATGATATGTGGGTTCGTTCATAGGATCTCCTTATCCAAAAATAAACTGGAAAATATAATAGGGAAAAACAGAAATATTCGCCAATAAATTGATAATGGCCCCTCGACACAGGGTAAGCGGGGTGTCCAAAACACCCAAATACAGCACCACCATCATAATAAGAAAGCCATACTTCTCATAACGCAGGATTTTATAATAGATTTCCCGGGGCAAAAGAGCATTAAGCACCTTACTTCCATCCAAAGGCGGGATAGGAATCACATTAAAGACCGCCAGACCAACGCTCAAAATGGCAGTATATTCACAGAATGCAATGAGGAAATCCAGCACCGCACCCTGACTCCTATAGTAAAAATACAACAATCCGGATCGGATCACCAGAGCAGCAAACGCCAATATAATGTTGGAAATGGGGCCGGCAGCTGCCGTAATGGCCATATCCCGAACAGGATGCTTAAAATTTCGCATATCCACGGGCACAGCCTTGGCCCAGCCAAACTTAAAGACCGCCATCATCAATAGTCCCCAAAGGTCAATGTGGCGAAGAGGATTAAAAGTGAGACGACCTGCATTTTTTGCTGTAGGATCCCCCAGCCGATAGGCCACCAGGCCATGGCTCACCTCGTGAAACATAATGCAGAGCATACTGGCCAGCACCACAATTCCATATTCATAAAAGAAGCTGAAATCCAGCTGCCTGAGCCATGAAGTAAAACCGTTCATACAGGCCTCCTTTTCTATCTTGTTAGTATAACATCAATACGGAAAAAACGCAAGAAAATCCGCAGGATATCAAGGGATTCTCCCTTTCCCTCGAAAACTTTACACGGATTTTACATCGCCTGTCTTACAGACTTTACACCGCCATGGTACTTTATTCTCATAAAATAGGAGGAATTTGTACATGGATATTTACGCAATCTTTACACTTTGCGGAGGTCTGGCTTTTTTTCTCTTCGGTATGCACATCATGTCCTCTGGCCTTGAGAAGGTGGCCGGAGGTAAGCTGGAGCTGACCCTGAAAAAGCTGACATCAAACCCCTTCAAAAGTCTGTTGCTGGGCGCAGGCATCACCATCGCCATTCAGTCCTCGTCTGCCATGACGGTAATGCTGGTGGGCCTGGTCAATTCCGGCATCATGGAGCTCTCTCAGACCGTTGGCATTATTATGGGCTCCAATATCGGCACAACCCTGACTGCATGGATCCTGAGTCTGTCCGGCATTGAAAGCGACAGCTTCTTTATTTCCCTTCTAAAACCCGAAAACTTCTCTCCCCTGCTGGCTCTGGTAGGTGTAATTCTGATTATGGCTGCAAAAAAAGAGCAGCATAAGAGCATCGGCAGCATTCTTTGCGGTTTCTCTGTGCTTATGTTCGGCATGGATCTGATGAAGGAGGCCATGAGTCCCCTGGCTGATATGCCGGAATTCGAAGCACTTCTGATTCGCTTCAACAACCCCATTCTGGGTGTCATAGTGGGCACCGTATTTACTGGCATCATTCAGTCTTCTGCTGCATCCGTGGGTATTTTGCAGGCACTGTCCCTCACCGGCTCGGTTTCCTATGGGATGGCAATTCCCATCATTATGGGTCAAAACATTGGCACCTGTGTAACCGCATTGCTCTCCTCCATCGGCACCAACAAAAATGCACAGCGGGTGGCTGCGGTACATATCTCCTTTAATATGATTGGCACCATTGTATGTCTGATCCTGTTCTATGGACTTGACCTGATTTTCAACTTTGCCATTATGGACGCCACCATCTCTCCCATCGCCATTGCAGGCGTACACTCCATCTTTAACGTATTTACAACAATCATTCTTCTGCCCTTCTCCAGATTCCTTGTAAAGCTGGCAAATCTGATGGTTCCCGACAAGGGCGAGAAAAACGAAACCGTATTTCTGGATCAGCGCCTTATGAATGCCCCCACCCTGGCTGTTGAGCAGTGCCGGGAGCAGGCCGCAATCATGGGCAGTCTGGCAAACGACGCTGCCCTGGAAGCGCTGGAGCTGCTGCGTGATTTCAAGCAGGAGGGCTACCGCTCCGTAGAGAAAAAGGAACAGCAGCTGGATCGAATGGACGATCAGCTGTCCAATGCATTGGTTCAGCTGTCTGCCCAGGAGCTTCGCAGCGAAGACAGCCACGAGATATTCCAGCTGCTTCATTCCATCGGAGACTTTGAACGTATGGGCGACCACGCAACAAACCTCTCTGAAAGCGCTCAGGAGCTTTATGGTACCGGCCTCCAGTTTACAGAGACTGCAAAGAAAGAGCTCGCCGTGCTGTTCTCCGCACTACAGGAGATTATGGAGCTGGCCACAAAGGCTTTCGCCCACAACGATGACCAGATTGCACGGCACATCGAGCCCCTGGAGGAGGTCATTGACGGCCTTACCCAGGAGATTCGGAACCGGCATGTCCGCCGTCTCCAGAACGGTTCCTGCGACATTGGGACAGGCGTGATCCTAACCGATGTGCTCACCAACTGCGAACGAATTTCCGATCACTGCTCCAACATCGGTCTGTGTGTCATCCAGATGCACCATGACCAGTTCCAGCCCCACGACTATCTGCTGGAGCTCAAGAGCGAAAATGCTCAGATATTCTCCTCGGAATTTACACTCTATCAGGAAAAATACAAGCTGGCTCCTTAATAAAATTTCCCGTCTCAATTTGAGACGGGAAATTTTATTATTCAAAGTTATGAATGTCCTCGCCCCGGGCCGCTGCTTCAATAAAAGCAACCAGCTTATCCCGGTTAGTTCCCTTTTCTGCGGAGAAGGGCAGCAGAATGGTATCGTCACTCAGGGAGAGATCTTCACGAATTACTGCCAGGTTAGGCTCAATCTGGCTCTTTTTCAGCTTATCCAGCTTATTTGCCACCACCACAAAGGGGCAGCCGGTCTGCTGAAACCAGGAGGCCATGGTAATATCATTTTGCGTGGGTGCATGGCGGGCATCCACGATCATAATACCCAGGGTAATAAGATCACCTGCGGCGAAATAATCCTCCATCAGTCTGCCCCAGCGTTCTTTCTCGCTTTTGCTGACCTTGGCATATCCATAGCCGGGCAGATCCACCAAATAGGCCGTTTCGTCCACCAGAAAATAATTGATATGAATGGTCTTTCCGGGGGAAGCACCCACATAGGCAAAGTTTTTCCGCATGAGCACCCGGTTAATTACCGAGGACTTTCCCACATTACTCTTGCCCGCAAAGGCAATCTGGGGGATGCCGTTGCGTGGAAACTGGGCAGGATTTGCTGCGGAAAGGGCAAAATTAACTTTATGAAAATTCATCTTATCCTCACTGTCTCATAGAAAGCTCTGTGGACTTTACCTCCACATTGGGAATTTCCACCGCTTTCTTCTCTTGGGGAATCACCTTTGAAAAATCCAGTGCCGTGGAAATCACCGTGTCAGCATCGCTGACGGGAATGAAATTCAGTCGGCTCCGAACCACCTGATCGATCTCCTCCAGATCCTTCACGTTTTCCTGGGGAATAATAACGGTCTTTACTCCATGCCGCAGCGCAGCCATGGTTTTTTCCTTCAAACCACCAATGGCCATCACCCGGCCCCGGATGGATATCTCGCCTGTCATGGCAATATCACGCCGAACAGGGGCTCCGGTCAGAGCGGAAACCAAGGCTGTGCAGATTGTGATACCGGCAGAAGGGCCATCCTTGGGCACAGCACCCTCGGGGAAATGCACGTGAATATCCTTGGTTTTATAAAAATCAGCAGGAATATGGTAGCAGCCTGCCTTAGACCGGATATATGTCATAGCAGCGTGAACCGACTCCTTCATCACATCGCCCAGCGAACCAGTCATTTCCAGCTTGCCGGTGCCGTCCATAACCGCCACTTCGACCTCCAGGGTCACACCACCCACAGAGGTCCAGGCAAGGCCGGTTACAAGGCCAACCTGGTCGCTTTCCGGCATACAATCCGGCACATACTTACGGGTACCGAGAAACTCAGGAACCTTTCCCACGGTAACGGTAACCCGTTTCAGGCTTTCATCGGTGGCAAAACGCAGCGCCGCCTTACGGCACAGGGTGCCAATCTCCCGCTGGAGATTCCGGACACCGGATTCTCTGGTATAGCCGTCGATGATCTCCCGCCAGGCATTGTCATAAACCGTGACCTGGCCCTTTTTCAGGCCAACTTTTTTCAGTTCCTTGGGCAGAAGGTGCCCCTTGGCAATAGAAAGCTTCTCCTCATCCGTATAAGAGGACAGCTCGATCACTTCCATACGGTCAAGCAGCGCCGCAGGAATGGTGGATGTGGTGTTTGCGGTGGTAATAAAGAGAACTCGGCTGAGATCAAAGGGAACCTCCAGATAATTGTCCCGGAAGGTCTTGTTCTGCTCTCCGTCCAGCACCTCCAGCAATGCAGAAGAGGGATCGCCCCGGTAGTCTGTGCCCACCTTATCGATCTCGTCCAGCAGCAGCACAGGATTTCTGGTTCCGGCCGTCTTTACTCCGTTAATAATACGGCCCGGCATGGAGCCAATATAGGTTCTGCGGTGTCCACGAATCTCTGCCTCATCATGGACGCCGCCCAGAGAAATGCGGGCCATTTTCCGGTTCAGGCACCGGGCAATGGAAGAAGCGATGGATGTTTTACCTACACCGGGAGGGCCCACCAGACAAATAATCTGTCCGGACATATCCGGAGCCAGCTTTCTGACTGCCAATAGCTCCAGAACTCGCTTTTTCACGGTCTGTAGCCCGAAATGATCCTCGTCCAGAATCTTCTTCGCCGCCTCAATATCTACTGTCTCTTCCGTTTCCTCATTCCAGGGAAGTTCCAGGGCAATATCCAGATAATTGCGGATCACAGAAGCCTCAGAGGAACCAACAGGCTGCTTTTCCAGCTTCCCCAGCTCCTTTAAAAGCTTTTCCTCGGTCTCTTTCGGAAGATGAAGGGCCAGGATCTTCTGCTCATACTCAAAGAACTCCGCATCCTCGTCCTCTTCCCCCAGTTCCTGGTGGATTACCTTCAACTGCTCCCGCAGGTAGTAGTCCTTTTGGCTCTTATTCATGGCGTTTTGGACTTTTTCGGCAATATCCCCTTCGATTTTCATAATCTCAATTTCAGAATTCAGGGTCTTAACCGCCAGCTCCAGCCGTTTCACGGGATGCAGGGTCTCAAGGCACTTCTGTTTGTCCTCAAATTTAAACCCGCAATACTGGCCCAAAAAGTCAGCCACAAAGGCGGGGTCATCGGAGGTCATCAGTTTGAGCAAGTTTTCGGTGCTGCCCTTTGGCAGCAGATCGCTGTAGGCCCCGTAGAGCTGATAGGCCACCCGAAGCAGTGCTTCCACCTTGGGTGCGCCTGCACGATAGCGTTCGTCCTCCAAGGGTTCGCAAATCCCCTCCAGATAGGGGCTCTCCTGGGTGTACTCCACAATAGAAACACGGCTTACACCCTCTACAAGCACCCGGGCCACATCTCCGGGCATCTTCAAAATCTGGCGAATATGTACCAGCACACCGATCTCAAACAGATCATCCGGACCAGGTTCGTCAACCGATACATCCTTCTGCATGAGCAGGATCATCTGCTGATCAGTATTCATAGCCACATCCATGGCCCGAATGGACTTCTCCCGGCCCACATCAAAGGAATAAATCATTCCGGGGAATACAGCCAGCCCCCGGAGGGCCATGATGGGTGTATTAACACCAAAAGAAACGTTCATGGTCATGCTCCTTTCCAAAAAGGAATGAAATATAGTCTAAGAGGCTGACGCAGGCAAAAAAATTGTCTGCACCAGCCCCATAGTTATCACTCAGCGATGGTTTCAGGAATTCCAACTTTGTGGACAGGTTCCCGAAGATGGTCAGGATCACGCAAGACCAGCGGTTCTGCGTGCTCCGTAATGCATTTGTCCGTGATCTCAACGGACTGGATGGTGGGATCAGAGGGAATTTCAAACATAATATCCGTCATAACCCCTTCCATAACAGAGCGAAGTCCACGTGCGCCAAGCTTCCGGTCAAGGGCGGCCTGCGCAATGGCACTGAGGGCCTCCTGCTGGAAGGTGAGCGTTACACCATCAAACTCCAAAAGCTTTTCATACTGCTTCACCAGTGCATTCTTCGGCTCGGTCAGAATCCGAATCATGTCATCTTTGGTGAGGCTCTGAAGGGAGGTAATCACAGGGAGCCGCCCCACCAGTTCCGGAATAATACCGAACTTCAAAATATCATGGGGCTCCACCTGGGAAAACAATTCTCCCACATCCTTGTCCTTCTTGGATGCGATCTCACGGCCAAAGCCAAGGCCGGAGGTGTCGGTACGCTTTTCGATGATCTTATCGAGGCCGTCGAAGGCACCGCCGCAAATAAACAGAATGTTGCTGGTATCAATGGGAATGAACTCCTGCTGAGGATGCTTTCTTCCACCCTGGGGCGGCACATTTGCCACCGTACCCTCAATAATTTTCAGCAGGGCTTGCTGTACGCCCTCGCCGCTCACATCTCGGGTGATGGAG
>CAZFXB010000059.1:0-10756 GCA_964522835.1 uncultured Oscillospiraceae bacterium | reverse complement strand
GGGCCGCCCATCGGAGGCATCATGCCCTTATGATAATTGTTGCAGGACATATAGCCGCCTACGCCAATGACAAGCAGAATGGGAGCGTTGGTGGTATCTATCTTTACCCCATCTACCGTCTCAGGCACCCACACATCCAGACTCTGATACTCGATATCCACAGGATTCTCTACATAGGGGATATGCTCATAGGCACGGTAGGTGATTTTTTTCGGACCAGCAGCAGTCTGGGCCACGGTCTCCTCTATTTTGTAGTCATTTACAGGAAAAATCAGGTTAATTTTATCCATCGCTGTACTTCCTTTCTTCGTTTCAGGGTACTATTCTCAGAATATCATTATTATACAAACTTGATCTTCAGGGTGCAATTCTCTTTCCCCGGTCATTTATTCCGAAACAGAATAGAAGCTGCCCCTGGTCTCTCGCCGCCCCTTTCCCTTTTTGCCCCTCTCTCACCCACAGCAAAAAAGATAACAGGGCATAGCGAATCGACCATCCAGCATCCGTAAAACGGGACACTGTTCCATTCACTATACCCTGTTATCTCTCGTTTTCACCCCGTGGGGTGTTGATCTGGCCTATAAGCCGGGTTCTGTAATCGACAGCCATCTATCTAGGATCAGTGTTGCCACTGACCTCAAGCCACCTAAGCGGGAACCACCGGGCCGATGTTATGTTCCCTTTGCGGTGTTGCTCCGGATAGAGTTTACAGGGCTGCACGCTTTCACACGGCAGCCGGTGAGCTCTTACCTCGCCTTTCCACCCTTACCTCGTGGTTGCAGCCACGGGCGGTATATCTCTGTTGCACTTTTCCTGTAGTCGCCTACGGCGGGCGTTACCCGTTATCCTTGCCCTATGGAGCCCGGACTTTCCTCATTCGGGGCCTTTCGGCGCACCTCACGCGGCTGTCCGGCCAGGTCATCATATATGATACTTTAATTCCCGAGACTTGTCAAATGGATTTTTTTATAGTACAATATCTCATTGGCAAAAGTGTAATGAAACAAAGGACTGATCCATTATGACAGTGAATGAATACTTTGAAAACCTGACAGGAAAACGGGTGGCCGTCATTGGCCTGGGCATCAGCAATCGCCCTCTGGTTAAAATGCTGCTGGAGCACCGGATCTCCGTTCTCTGCTGCGACAAGACTCCCCGGGAGAAGCTGCTGCCGGAGGTATTGGAGCTGGAAAAAATGGGCGCACAGCTAAAGCTGGGTGAGGACTATCTGGACGGTATTGAGGCCGATGTGGTGTTCCGCACCCCGGGTCTGAACCGAGATACCCCTCAGCTTCAGGCCCTCCAGGCAAAGGGTGCTCTGCTCACCTCTGAAATGGAGGCGTTCTTCCAGGTCTGCCCCTGCAAAATCTTCGGTGTCACCGGCTCCGATGGAAAAACCACCACCACAACCCTGGTTGCAAAGCTGCTGGAGGGTGCAGGCAAAACCGTCTACTGCGGCGGCAATATCGGCACCCCTCTCCTGCCACTGGCAGACCAGATGAAGGAAACCGATGTGGCCGTGGTGGAGCTTTCCTCCTTCCAGCTCATGGGCATGACCCAAAGCCCCCAGGTTTCTCTCATCACCAATCTCTCCCCCAATCACCTGGACATCCACAAGGATATGGAGGAGTATGTTTCCTCTAAGGAAAACATTTATCTCCATCAGTCCTCCTCTGACACCGTGGTATTAAACCGGGACAACGAACTGACCAACAATCTTGTTTCCAAGGCCCGGGGCAATGTGCTCCAATTCTCTCGACTTGGCCGGGTGGAGCAGGGCTACTATCTCCGGGACGACAACATGATCTGCCGGGTAGAGGGCAACATCGAGACCGAGATCATGGATGCTGGGGAGATTCTCATTCCCGGCGTTCACAACATAGAAAACTATATGGCCGCCTTCTGCATGGTGGATGGTCTTGTGGATAAGCAGACCATGGTGGAGCTGGCCCGCACCTTCGGCGGTGTGGCCCACCGGATCGAGCTGGTACGGGTAAAGGACGGGGTTCGCTTTTACGACAGCTCCATCGACTCCTCTCCCAACCGAACCAAGGCTGCCCTCCGTAGCTTTTCGGAGAAGGTTATTATGATCGCCGGAGGCAAGGACAAGGGCATCGCCTATGACGACCTAGGGCCGGAGCTCCGGGCGCATGTCAAGCTGCTGGTGCTCACCGGCATGACCGCAGACAAAATCCGGGCCGCTGCCCAGGCCGTTCCCGGCTACGACGGCACCAATCCTGAAATTCTGGATGTTGATGAATTTGATGATGCCATCCGCACCGCTGCCAGCCGGGCAAAAGAGGGGGATGTGGTGATTCTCTCCCCTGCCAGCACCTCCTTCGACCGATTCCGGAACTTTGAGGAGCGGGGCAATCGGTTTAAAGCAGTGGTAAACAATCTATAAAGAATAGGAATGATGTAAAATGGTTTCTGAACATACAAGAGCCCTGGCAAAAAAGATTTCTGAGAAAGCCCGGCCCGTATTTGATCGAATCGATGCTGTGGCTGAGAAAAATGCAGAAAAAATGCTCGCCGCATTCCAGAAAAACCGGGTCAGCGCTGCCCATCTGGTGGGAACCACCGGATACGGCACCGATGATATGGGCCGGGACACTCTGGATCAGATTTTTGCCGATGTATTTCACACCGAATCCGGCATCTGCCGCAGTCAGTTTGTCAGCGGCACCCACACCATCACCTGTGCCATCGCCGGAATTCTTCGGCCCGGTGATACGGTGATCTCTGCCTTCGGCCCTCCCTACGACACCCTTCAGAGCGTACTTGGTGTGACAGGCAATGCCCCTGGCAATTTAAAAGAAATGGGCATCACCTATCTCCAGGTTGACGAAACGCCGGAGCTCAAGCCGGATATCCCCGGCATCTGCCAGGCCGTGAAAACCCCTGGTGCCAAGCTGCTGATGATTCAGCGCTCCCGGGGCTACTCCCTCCGGGATGCCCTGACTGTGGCCGAGATCGGAGAAGTGATTTCGGCAGCCAAGGCGGCAAATCCGGATATCCTTGTGTTTGTAGACAACTGCTACGGCGAATTCGTAGAAGAGCTGGAGCCCACTGATGTGGGTGCAGATATTATGGCCGGTTCCCTCATCAAAAACGCAGGCGGCGGTATCGCTCCCACCGGCGGCTACATCGTGGGCCGGAAGGATCTGGTGGACATGGCTGCCATGCGGCTCACCTGTCCGGGCATTGGCCGGGAATATGGCTGCACCCAGGATGTAAACCGGCTCCTCTATCAGGGCTTCTTCATGGCCCCCCACGTGGCCGCTCAGGCCCTGAAAACCGCCGTGTTCTGTGCAGGTGCCATGGAGGAATTGGGCTATCACACCTTCCCCTCCATGGACGCTTACCGGGGCGATATTGTCCAGACCATCCAGTTCGGTTCCCCCGAACGTCTGGCCGCCTTCTGCCGGGGCATTCAGATGGGCTCCCCTGTGGATTCCTACGTGGCACCGGAGTTCTGGCCCATGGCGGGCTATCAGGATGATGTAATCATGGCCGCCGGAGCCTTCGTCCAGGGTGCCTCCATAGAGCTCAGTGCAGACGGCCCCAAGCGTGAGCCCTATATGGCCTATATGCAGGGCGGCATCACCTTTGAATCCGGAAAAATGGGCATTATGCTGGCTCTGGATCAGCTTCTCAAAATCGAGGGTACGATATGAAGATATTCGACTGGCACCGGGAAAAGGAACGCACCCACTGTACTGCCATTATCGTAGCCGCCGGAAGTGCCTCCCGCATGAAGGGCATCGACAAAATTCTCGCTGACCTTCAGGGAAAACCAGTCATTATTCATACGCTGGAGCAGTTTCAGAATGCATCCTGCATCGACGAGATCGTGGTTGTCGCCCGTCAGGATCGGTTGGAAACCGTTCAGCAGCTCATCCAGGCCCACAGCATCAAAAAGGTCAGTGCCGTGGTGGCCGGAGGCGACAGCCGGATGGAATCCGTCTTTGCTGGCTTAAACGCAGCCAGCCCGGATACGGTTTTGGCCGCAATTCAGGACGGTGCCCGGCCCCTGGTTACGGAAAAGATCATTAAAGAGACCGTGGATATGGCCCTGAGCTACCATGCCGCCGCTCCCGCCATCCCGGTAAAGGACACCATTAAAGTGGTAGGCGAGGACGGACGGGTGGAGTCCACCCCCAATCGGGAAACCCTCCGGGCCGTACAGACCCCCCAGGTTTTTGACAAGGATCTATTGATGGCCGCCTGGCAAAGAGCCAAAAAGGAAAAGCTCAACTACACCGATGACTGCGGTGCCATGGAGGGGCTGGGTGTTCATGTGTATCTCACCGAAGGCAGTGAAGAAAACATTAAAATCACCACACCCCTTGATATGAAGGTGGCAGAGCTCATTTTGAAAGGACGGGAAACGCAATGAGAATCGGACACGGCTACGATGTTCACAAGCTGGTAGAGGGCCGAAAGCTGATTTTAGGCGGTGTGGAGATTCCCCACACTCTGGGACTTTTGGGCCACTCCGATGCAGATGTGCTGACCCATGCCATTATGGATGGTCTGCTGGGTGCTGCGGGACTGGGTGATATTGGCCGCCACTTTCCGGACACCGACAACAGCTTTAAGGACATTGACAGTCAGATCCTGCTGAAAAAAGTGATGGAGCTGCTTCGGGAACGGCATTATGAGGTGGTCAATTTTGATGCAACCATCATTGCCCAAAAGCCAAAGCTTGCCCCTTATCTGCCCCAAATGGTAGATACCCTGTCCAAAAACATGGGCATTTCCCCGGAACAGATCAACATCAAAGCCACCACCGAGGAGCACTTGGGCTTTACCGGAAAGGAAGAGGGCATTTCTGCCCACTGCGTTGTTCTGATCGACTGAGCTTGTGTCAAAATTTGAAGAATTTCATATCATGCTCATGGGAGGAGATTTCCATGAGCATGATTTTTTTCACCTTTCGTGCCCAAATGGCTGCAAAAAAAGCCATTACCATACTCCATCAGGCAAACATTCCCGCCCGTATGGGACGTACCCCCAGTCGGATTGCAGGCCGGGGCTGTGGATACGGAATTTGGGTTCGGGAAGAGGACTTCGGAGCGGCAGCAGGAAGAATCTTAGGTGCCGGACTTCGGTATGAAAAAAGCTACCAGACAGATGGGAAGGAATTTCGGGAGGTATGGCTGTGATCTATCTGGACAATGGAGCCACTTCCCTGCCCAAGCCCAGGGCTGTGGTAGAATCGGTAACCAGAGCCATGACCCGCTATGCCTCCCCCAGCCGTGGCAGCTCCCAGGCCTCCACCGAGGCCGAAAACATGCTCTATGCCCTCCGTCAGGAGGCTGGGACACTGTTTGACTGTGACCCGGAGCGTGTTATACTCACCACCTCCGCCACCCACGGGCTGAACATTGCCATCAAATCCCTGGCAAAGAAGGGCGACCGGGTGGTGGTCTCCGGTATGGAGCACAACGCTGTCATGCGGCCCCTCTATGCCATGGGGGCTCAGGTGGAGATTGCCCGGGGCCAGCTGTTTGACGATCACAGGCTTCTGGAGGAATTCGACAAACAGCTGACCCAGGATACTAAGCTCTGCATCATCAACCATGTTTCCAATGTGTTTGGCTGGATACAGCCCATAGCGTCTGTGGCAGCGATGTGCCGCCAAAGAAATATCCCGCTGATCGTGGATGCATCCCAGTCCGCCGGAACCATCCCCATCAGCCTTAACACCCTGGGGGCCAGCTTTATTGCCATGCCGGGCCACAAGGGGCTGCTGGGGCCCATGGGCACAGGGCTGCTGCTCTGCGGTGCGGATCCTCAGCCTTTGCTGGAGGGCGGCACCGGCAGTCTTTCCAAGGAGCTGCAAATGCCGGAGTTTCTACCCGACCGACTGGAACCAGGAACCCACAATATTCCCGGCGCAGCCGGACTTTTAGCCGGGATTCGCTGGGTCAAAGCCCGGGGCATGGATTCTATCCTGCGTCACGAGCAGGCAATGGTCGCCATAGCCGCAGAGGCCCTGGGTGAGCTTCCGCAAGTTCGCCTGTTCCGTGGTGAAAATCAGACCGGTCTTCTGTCCTTCGTCCCGGAGGAGCAGGACTGCGTGCTTCTGGGTGAGGCACTGGGCGCACAATGGAACATTGCGCTGCGGGCCGGGCTTCACTGCGCCCCCACTGCCCACGAAACCGCAGGAACCCTGGAAACCGGCACCATTCGTATGAGCCCGGGTCCATTTACAACCCCACAGCATATCCACAATTTCGCTGCCTGCCTGAAATCTGCCCTGAAAATTGTAAAGAAACCATGAAAGTATAAAAAACTTTTTCTCTCCACCTTGCCATTTGCTTCTGGGTTCTGTATAATAGAAATATGTAAACCTGCGTCATCCGCACGGAAACGGAGAGAAACGCTTTGAATACAATAGAACTAATATGGAGCCGCATTCGCAATGTGGCTTCAATCATCAATTTCCCCTGGGATATCATTGATATTCTGATTATCACATTTCTGGTCTATAAGGTGCTCACCTTTTCAAAATCCAGAACTGCCGGAAAAATTGTAAAAGCCGTGGTGCTTTTGCTGCTGGCGGGATATGTGTCCGAGGTATTTCACCTCAACGCCCTGAATTACCTGGTCAGCACTGCCATCAGCGTCGGTGTTGTGGCCCTGGTGGTGGTGTTCCAGCCTGAGCTGCGCCGTGCCCTGGAGCGGCTGGGCGGGGGCTCCATTAAGAATCTGTTCGTCCCCCGTGCCCAGGAAGACGATACCGAACAAACCATTGAGCAGACTGTCCAGGCCTGCCGGTCTATGTCCCGGCAGAAAATCGGTGCGCTCATCGTCTTTCAGCGCTCCTCCGGTCTGGAGGAATACTTTAAGACCGGCACCGTTGTGGATGCCCAGGTGTCCACCGAGCTTTTAAAGAACATTTTCTTCCCAAAGGCCGCCCTCCACGATGGAGCTGTGGTCATTCGGGATAATCGGGTGGCTGCCGCAGGCTGTGTGCTCCCCCTGACGGAGAACCCCAACCTGAGCCGTGATCTGGGCACCCGGCATCGTGCCGCCATCGGCATCAGTGAGCACTCCGATGCGGTGGTGGTAGTAGTCTCCGAAGAAACCGGCGTGGTCTCCTGCGTGGTGGGAGGCCATCTGAAGCGGTATCTGACCCCAGAGAATCTGACAAAGCTGTTGAAGGCAGAGCTGATGGAAGAAACAAAGGCACCTGTGCATCACCGGCTTCGGGACTACTTCTCCAAAAACAACAAGACGAATGAAGAGGACAGCCATGAAAACGAATAAAATTATGTCCCTGCTGCTGTCTGTGCTCATCGCACTGTGTCTCTGGATCTACGTGGTGACAGTTGTTACACCGGAGGACAGCCAGTGGATCTACAATATTCCTGTCACATTTGAAAACGAAGACGGATTATTCTCTGACCGAAATCTGACCCTGACCGAGGGCCGGAATCAAACCATCAATCTGAAATTCCGGGGCAATCGTCAGGATCTGCAAAAGCTTTCCAGCGCCAATGTTACTGTTACCGCAAATCTGAGCCAAATCGAGGGCCCAGGTCAGTGGCAGATCAGCTATGACTATGTACTGCCTGAGAATGTCAGCACCAACGACATCTCCGTAGAAGATCGCAGCAGCAGCACCATCACCATTGTGGTAGACAAGCTGGCCGTGAAAGAGATCGAGGTACGGGCCAAGTTTGAAGGCGATGTGGCGGAGGGATATATGCCCGACCCCATTGAACTGGAGCAGGAATCCCTCACCATCTCTGGCCCCCAGGACGTGGTAAGCAAGGTGGACTACGCACAGGTGGTGCTGGAGCGAACCAATGTCAGCAAAACCGTATCAGACACCCTGTCCTACACCCTTATGGACGAAGAAGGAAACCCGGTGGAGTCCCAGGAAATCCACTGTGATGTGGACAAGATAAATGTGATGATGATGGTCTATATGGTAAAAGAGGTTCCCCTTACTGTTCAGTATATCAGCGGCGGCGGTGCCACATCTGAAAATGTGATTGAGCTCATCGAGCCCTCTACCGTTACCATCAAAGGAAACGCCGAGGATTTGGAGGGTCTCAACTCCCTCTCCATCGCCAAGGTGGATCTCAGTTCCATCCAGAGCACCTTCTCCGCCAGCTACAATATTGTCATCCCCGATGGCATGACCATTATGAGCGAGGATACCGCTACAGTGAACATCGAACTCAAGGGTCTCAGTGAAAAGACCTTCCGTGTCACCAATCTGGAGATGGCCAATGTGCCGGAATCCGAGGATCTTCTTGCCACCATCGGCACCACCTCCCTTCAGATCAAGCTTCGTGGCCCCTCTGAGGTTATGGATACGATTTCTACCAGCAACATTCGTGCTGTGGCTGATCTCAGCTTTCTGGGCTCCTCCACAGGCATGTTCAGTGTGCCGGTAACGATTTATGTAGATGGCTTTACAAACGTGGGTGCCATGGGCAGCTACAGCGTTATGGTGTCTATCTCCAGACAGGTGGCCGCCGAGGCCATGACCACAGTTGGCCCCACCCCCGCAGCCACAGAAACAAACGAATCGGAGGAAGCTGTGGAATGACCCAAAATGTTACGGTGCTGTCCGTCCAGGGATCCACCGCAAAAGTGATCCACAACCGACCCACCGCCTGTCACGGGGACTGTGACCACTGCGCCGGCGGCTGCGGTGCCATGGCCGCTAAGGAGAAGATCATTGTGGAGGCGCAGAACCTGATCGGTGCCAAGCCCGGTGATCGTGTTGTTATCGAAGGCGCCACCTCCAAAGTAGCCACAGCCATCCTTCTGGTGTACGTTTTGCCCATCATCCTCTTCTTTCTGGGCTATTTTGTTGCGGAGCATCACGCCGGCCCCGGTGAACTGGTGGGCATTCTGGGATTTCTCCTGGGCCTTGCAGGCGCCATCGGGGTATCCCGCAGTCAGAAGAAAAAAGGCACACAGATTCAGTTCGCCATTACAGCTTTTTCCCACGAATAACCCTTATCCCCGGAATGGTCAACAGCCATCCCGGGGATATTTATGTCTTGTCCTGCTCACCATCGTCGTAGATCAGTGATCGATATAAAAATTCCCCATCCCGGAAGGGATGGGGATTTAATTTGCTTCAAATCAGGCGATTCTTCTTGCGCCGTAGTAGCGGCTTGCATAGTAGCTGGAGCTGAGGGATGTCACCTTTACACCGCCGTTGGCTGCATGGATGAAGTTACCGCCGCCAACATAGATACCAACGTGGGTGATACCAGCCTCGGAATATGTATTGCTGAAGAACACAAGGTCACCAGCCTGGAGATCACTGTAGGACACATAGGAGCCGTTGTAGTACTGGGCATCTGCGGTACGGTTGATGCTGTAGCCACACTGGCGCATGACATACTGGGTAAAGCCGGAGCAGTCGAAGCCAGAGGGAGAAGTGCCGCCCCAAACATAGGGAACACCCATGTAGTTATAAGCCACATCCACAATGGAGCTGCTGGAGGAGCTGTTGTAGGAAGGAGCAGTGTAGCTGGAAGAGCTGGAACTGCTGGAAGAAGAACTGCTGCTGGAAGAAGAGGAGCTGGAGCTGCTGGAAGAAGAGGAAGAGGAACTGGAGCTTGCATAGTTCGCAGCTGCCTGCTGCTTAGCGGCCTCTGCTGCCGCAGCGGCGGCGGCTGCCTTCTTAGCGGCCTCTTCAGCTGCCTTCTGGGCAGCTACTTCCTCGTTATAGGTCTGAATCTCAGTGCTGCCCATGGTCTCATCGTTGGTGGCAGACACCAGAGAAGAATGGACATAACCGATCTCATCGCCATACTGAACCTTGTAGAACTCGCCTTCCTCGCCCAGAAGCTGGCAGCGGCTGTTTCCGTAGAGCATGTCTACCTTGGAGGCATCCTCGCTGGCCTCGCTTCTCAGGTTGGCTCCGTTACACTGAACCACAGCGTAGTCATAAATTTCGTTTGCGGCGATCTTTGCGGTGGGATCCACCAGATCACTGCGGATATAACCTGCAACGCCGTCCACATCCACCTCGTACCAGCCATCGGTAATACCGGTGATGGTAACCACAGACTCCGCACCAATGGCGGTAACGGCATCGCTCTCGGTGTCAGCGGAGGAACGGACATTAGCGCCCTCCTCCTTCACCTTGGCGTAGCCCAGCTGGCCTTCGCCCTCCTGATCCAGGGTCATGTAATCGCAGCTTACAAAGCCGGTCACGCCCTCACAGCTGATGCGGTACCAGTCGCCATCCTTACTGAGGACAACAACCTGATCTCCCTGGTCAAGGACAGTGACTACTGCCGCATCCATATTGGGATTCTGGCGGACATTTACGCCCAAAACCTGAACTGTGCCCATGCCCATAGCCGTACCGGTTACCAGCTCGCCCACCTCTACGGGGACTTCCCGCTCAACCAGCATACCAGTTCTGCTGTCCGCTTCGTTGAGATCAGCGGCAAAAGCACTGGCAGAAAACAGGGTTGCGGCTGCCAGGATCACGGACATCACTCTGACAGGTTTGTTAAACTTCACATTCATGGTATGTAACCTCCGTTTGTTACTCTGTTGTAGGATTCTTATTTGGAGTTGAGGGCACGCTCAAGCCAAACGCTGCCCACGTCCAATGCCGAGAAGATACCATCTTTCTCGGAACGCTTTGTTACTCTGTCACGGGATTTCACACTGGGGTCTGTCAGCTGGAGCTGAACAGAAACCTTTGATGCGATATCCACATCTCCGACCTTGCGGGTCTCAAGGATCTGCATCATCACGA
>CAZFXB010000058.1:0-10827 GCA_964522835.1 uncultured Oscillospiraceae bacterium | reverse complement strand
GTCCAGCCGGTGCGGACAGCCTGCTGGAGGGACGCAGGCTTCTGGCAGTCGCCCACCATGCGGAACATACCGCCCGCCTTGCCGTACTCCAACGCCTCCTGCGTCTTGGCCTTCATGCCCGCAGACAGCACCACGCTGTCACAGTCGATGGTGTGCTCCACACCATCCTTGTCCCGGTAGGTGACACTGTGCTCCGTGATGGCGGTACAGGTGGCATTTGTAAGCCCGGTGAAGTTCTCTTCCCCTTCCCAGGCCGCCTTCACCATGGAATAATAATGGCCATGGTTGGCCTCCCGGGCCAGCATATCTGTCATTTCAATAACGGTGACCCTGTGGCCCTTGCGGCACAGCTGAATGCCGCATTCCACGCCAATCTCGCCGCCGCCTACGATTACAACATGTTCGCCCAGCTTGTCCTCATTGCCGAACACATCCTTGCCGAACACAACGTGCTTACCATCTGCGCCGGGAATGGGGGGAATCAGCGGCTCAGAACCCACTGCTGCAATGATGGCCTCAAAGCCCTGATGCTCCAGCCACTCTACCGTTGGAACAGTGTGCATGTGGATTTTGATTTCCCGGTTTTCCTGCACCTTCCGGACAATATAATCCCGGTAATCCCGGAGGGGCCACTTGAAGGATACGGTATCCGTATGATTCAAAAGGCCGCCCAGTCGATCTGTCTTCTCAAAAAGATGAACCTCATGCCCCTGCTGCTGGGCCGTCATGGCAGCCATAATGCCGGCGGGGCCGCCGCCAATTACCGCAACCTTCTTCGCTTTCCCGTTGAAGGGCTCCAGATCCTTCATAAAGTGCTCCATGCCTCGCCGGGGATTCACTGCGCAGACCGTGAGCCAGGGCTCAGAGGGGCCTGCCCGGAGACATTTATTACAACGAACACAGGGCACCAGATCCTCTTTTCTTCCCTCGTAGACAATTTTTCCGTATTCCGGGTTGGAAATAAAGGCCCGGGCCATGGAAACCAGGTCCGCCTGACCGGAGGCCAGGAGCTCCTCGTTGGCATCGGGATCGAACAGACCGGAGGAGGCTGCCACCGCAATATTGGGGCCACCAGCCTTCACATCTCGGGCCATATAGGTAAAGGGCCGGGGATTTTCCTGATATCCAATGGGATGCTGGGGATCCACTGTATCGGAACGCATGGTCATAATGTCTACGTAGCCCAGCATTTCCTTGGAGAACCGGATGGAATCCTCCATAGTCCAGCCATCGGGTACCGGATCATGGCCAGCAATGGTCACCTCAATGACAAACCGCTTGCCACAGGCCTTTTTGATGCCCTCACAGAGCTTCTTACAGAACAGGGTACGGCCCTCAAAGCTGCCGCCGAATTCGTCTGTCCGCAGGTTGGTCATGGGAGACAGGAACCGGGCAGGAAGGGAGAACCGGTAGGACATGTGGATGTTGACACCGTCAAATCCGCATTCCGCCATCCCCTTCACCTGGCGTACATACCGATCGATATGCTCATAGACCATTTCCGTGGTGAGCTCTTTGGGGTCGGCAATAAAGTTGGGAGACAGCATACATTTGATCTCTGCATTTTTCTCCAGATCGAAGGCAGAAACATCGTAGCCGTCATCCGGAAAACCGATCAGGAATCCGTTGCACAGGCTGCCATAGGCATGAATGGCCTCGGCCATTTCGCTCATATAGTTCTGTGCACTGCCATCCTCCACATTCCAGCCCCAGGAGTGCTCCTTGGGGTCAGAGGATGTCAGATATCCGCCGGAGGTGGTCACAATGGCCGCACCATTTCGTGCCCGCATGGCATACTGGCGAATGGTATTCTGGGTTGGGAAGTTTTCCGCACCCTGAATGGTGGAGGGGGCATTGGGGGGACAGATCATTCTGTTTTTTAACACCACACCATTGGGCAGCTGATAGGGAGAAAACAGGGTCGGGTAAATTTTATGCATAAATACACACTCCTATTATCATGTTTCATCACCTTATTTTAATGGAAATTCATGCCCTCTGCAACGGACAAAAGAAGAACTTATCCATCAATAGTGAAACGAAGGACGTGGATGTGAAATCGTCCATCGGTGCGGGAGCACCGGTCGCCTTCTCCTTGAGGAGAAGGTGGCGGCAAAGCCGCCGGATGAGGTGTGAACCAGGTTTCAAAGCAAGAAAATGTTGCAGAATTAGCCGCAGGACACCTCATCAGTCAGCCTGACGGCTGACAGCTTCTCCTCAAGGAGAAGCCTCTGGCTGGTGCAAATTTGATCGCTTTTACGGATTCGCCAGAAAATATGCGTTATAGAAACCTTTTGCTGCCGGCCGGTTGAAGGTGACCGAAGGGAATGCCTGTGGTGCAACCGGCCCTACAGCACAATCCAAGGCCCCTTGAGAACTGTAGGGCGGCTTGCCCTCAACCCGCCGCTGGTAAGCAGCTCCGATTTTGTGAAAGCTGACCTGATATGCACTGGTGCGGGAGCACCATGCCTCCCTTGTTAAAGGGAGGTGGGCAGGAATTACTGTACCGTCAGCACGCCGGACAACAAGCTGATATCTGCCAGCTCATCATCTCTGGCCGCCAGCGTCTGGTAGTCCCACCATTCTCCGCTGTCCACAGACTGATACACGCCGCTCCAGCCTCCGGTAAGGGTCTTATTCTCCTGCTCCTGCAGCAGTGCAACACTCACCTCATGGCCCTGTTTATCAAAGAAGCTGGGCACTGCCGTGCCATTCTCCTCCAGCCGGGGCAGCAGCCCCAGTGCATAAACCCCAGCCTTTGCCTCCGGCTTCACCTGGAGCTGAAGGTCAAACAGCTTGCCGCAGGGCACCGAGAACACATCGCCCCGGGTTTTCAGGGTCACCGCTGCCCCTCTGGGGGTTTCCACCCCAGAAAGGGTATAATCCTGTCCCAGAATGCTGTTTTCTCCCGTTACCCCAAGGAACGCAAATACATTCCGGTCAAAGCACAGGGTGAATGCCATTTCAGAAAGGCCATAGCTTTTTTCAATGGATACAGGAATCTGAATCGTCTCTCCCGCCCGGGCTCTGAGATCTAGCTTCCGAAGGCCGTAGTCATCCAGCCGAATGGTGCCGCCCCGGTCCTTGCAGTTGGTGTTGGGCATCATAGCCGGGGGATTCTCCTCCCCTTCCTTCAGCTTGATCCCAAGGTAGGTGAGGGTTTCTGCCTGATGATATTCATAGCCCAGACCAATGGTACCTTCAAACCAGCTGATGTCCGTGGTCTCCTCCCGCTCCGGGCTGTCATAATAGTTGTACTCCCGATAGAGATCCAGGAAGGTATGGCTGTAGAGCATAGCGTTCATGCAGCCCTTCATAAAGTTTTTCAGGGCGGCGGTGGTTCTGCCGGGATACTGGAGATAGTACCGATACAGCTCCATATAGTCCCGGCACTCGCCAAAGTTGCCGGAGTTTCCAAAGCAAAGCAGGCCGGAATTTGCCCCCAGCATATCATTGATCTCGTACATATAGGAGGTGACCCCGTAGCCATCGGTAATCACCATGCCGTCAAAGCCCCACTCCTTCCGGAGCAGCTCCACCGTCAGGTTCCCATTGCCACAGGCATTCACTGTGCCCACCCGGCCCAGAGAGGTCATAATGCCCTTGCCGTTGCCGATTTTAATGGCGTGCTCAAAGGCAGCAAAGTAGTTCTCCCGCAGGGTCTGCTCGTTGGCAAATACCACCAGGCCCTCCCGGCTCATCTCCTGGTCATTGCAGGCAAAGTGCTTCAGGCAGCAGTTTACACCGCCCTCCTGAAGGCCCTTCACAAAGTGACCGCAGATCCAGCCGGATAGATAGGCATCCTCAGAATAGTAGTTGTTGTTCTTGCCGGAAAGACAGCTCCGATGCAGGTTGCTGCCGGGAGCGTAGAAGAAGGAGGTTCCGTTTTCTCCAGAGGCCCCGGCCTCCCGTCCCAGCGCCAGTCCCAGCTGATAGCACAGTTCTTTATTAAACGTACAGGCCAGAATGCTGTCGCAATACCGGGTGGTACGACCCATGAGCATTTTGTTATTGGTGCCGATCTGTCCCGGGGTATCCGCAGAATAAGCCACAGGAATGCCATATTCCTTCAGAGAGGGAATGTCAAAGCCACAGTGATAGAATCGGCACAGCATCTCGTTGACACTGAGCTGGCTGAGGAAGTGATCCCAAACCTGCTCATCCACAGCCTTATCCCAGCACGCTGCCTCAATACCGGTCTCCTGCCGGAGGGCAGAAACATTGTGATACCAGGGGTGATTCTCATCCTTCAGGAAACGATACACATCCTGGAGCATAAAGTTCTTCTGATTGCCCTTCGCATCCCGGTAAACCGCATTGGTTTTAGGCACAGGAATATCATTTTCATAAAGATGGACATCCGTTCCATCCATCTCATAGTAGCTCTCCAGTCCCCGTGTCTCCAGATCCAGTACCTGCGGCGTTTTCCGGGTCACAGGATCCACCTTCTGCACCTCCGGATAGGTGCCGGCAGCCACAGTAGGCACGCCGTTTACATCGATACGGTGCAGATATACAATATGCTCCTTCTCCGTGCCTCTGGCATCAAACCGCCAGCCCTTTTCTTCACTGCCGGTGAACAGATTCCGGTACTTCTGTCCCGTCACCTCGTCCTGGGTAAAGAGCATATCCTCCCCCAGATTCCAGACAGCCACCCCCGCTGGGGCACTGTGGGCAGTACCAGCATTGGTGGACACCAGGAATTCATAGCTCCCCTGCTCCAGCACGTAGCACTCTGCCACATCCGAGTAGCAGGCAATGTCCCGGGCGTTCCAAGTAAGCGTCACCGTATCCGTCTGCCCCGGCAGAATGGTATTCGTCTTTTCAAAGGCGCACAGCACCACCAGAGGCTTTTCCAGATGATATTTCCCGTTTTCATAGTAGGGTGCCTTAACATACAGCTCCACCACATCTTTTCCCGGACGGCTCCCCACGTTTGTCACCGTCACCGGCAGGGTAAACTGGAGCTCGCCATATTGGTTTTTCCCAGTGGCCAGCTGGCCCACCTCCCAGCGGAATTGTGTGTAACTCAGGCCGAAGCCAAAGGGATATACCACCTTTTCCGGGCAGAAGGTCTCGAAATACTTATACCCCAAATAAACGCCCTCTTTGTAGGCAACATAGTTGTGGCCGTAGATGTAAAGATCTTGTCCGGTGGATTTCCGATCAAAAACAAGGGCACCGTAGCCTCCGTTTACCGGGTTGTCATCGTAGTCATAGACGATCTCATCCATCAGCCGCCCGGAGGGGTTCTCTCTGCCCAGGATCAGTTCCATCAGAGCCTCCGGCCCCCGGTCGCCCAGGCTGTTGCAGGTATAGAACACGCCCCCCAGCTTCTCTGCCTTTACAGGGTACACATGGGGCTGGGGCTTTCCATCCCCGTCCACATAGCGAAGCTCCACCCGGCTTTCAAAGTCCACCTGAACCTCCTTGCCGATGTTGTTGCTGTAGACACCGCCGCCATAGGTATACTGATAGAACTTGTAATCCCTGTCCTCCACCAGAAAATCACCGTCGATGACGGAATTGGTGGCCAGAATCACCAGCACCTTTTCAAAATTCTCCGTGCAGAAGGACAGCATGGCTGCCTCGCCCTCGCTGAGATTTTCGTCTCCCTTTTCGTGGTCTGCACCCTCGCCGCCGTGGCGATAGAGCACCACCGCAGCGGTATCAGAGAATTTTTTTGCATTTTCCAGAATTTCCTCCGGCATATGCTGCACCCGGATGGTTCCATCCTGGTTATACACATCGTAGCCAATGAAGGGCTCGTGATCCAGATAACCCATACCGCCGAACATTCCCGTGGCGGTACGGCACTGGGGCGCATATTCTCCCTTTTCCTCGTCCCAGCCGGAGCCGGTGTAGCCCGGATCCTTTGTTTTGTATCCGGCGTAGTAGTTCAGCAGCTCCTGGTTCAGCTCTACGCCAAATTTCGAAGCAACCTCCTGAGAAAACGCCACCGAGGCTTTCCGGCCAAACACGTTGATTCGAACCTTGTCCCCCTCAAGGGGCAAGATCCCCGTATTTTTCAGCAGCACAAAGCCCTCCCGGGCGGACTGAAGCTGAAGCTTTTGAGCCAGATCATGCCGCCGGAGGTATTCAGGTTCCTCCGAATCGAACATGGGGGTTCGCATCTCCGGCATTTCCTGCTCTTTTTCGGCCTCTTCCTTCATTTTTTCCATTTTGTCCTCATCCACAACCATAGGCGGCGGTGGGGGGACGGGCTTTTTCTTACGCTGTTTCATAAAATTCTAACCTCCCTTTCCCAGAAATATATCACCGACAGCGAGGAACAATACTGCCCCTCGCTGCCGAAATAATCAGTCGATGCTCAGTCCGGCCACCTTGGCTTCATAGCGGTCATAGGCTGCCTGATAGTAGGATACCAGACTGTCAATTCCCATATTGTTCAAGGTCTCCTGGAACTGATCCCAGCTTTCGTCATTCAGTTCGTCCTGTCCGGTGATAAAGGACAGGATCTGTGTCTCCACATAGGTATCGAGGTCGCTGGAAATGGCAGCAGCATCCGTCAATTCCTCTGCGTTCAGAGCCGCACCTGCGGGATAGTTGTAGCTGCAATCTGCACCATCACTGAGATAATACTCGTAGGCCAGCCAGGCAGTATCATCAAAGGAGTAATACTGCTTGGACACATCCATGACACTGGGCGCATACTCAGAGGCAGTATTGGATGCATAGAGATAAGCGGTAAACAAATAGGGGGTATCCGGATCGTTGATCATCATATCCGTATACTCCGGCTCGCCAGCATCGTTCAGGTTATAGGCTTCGCCTTCCACACCCCAGTTGAACAGGAGCTGTCCATCCTCGCTGAACAGGTAGTTCACAAGGGACATAACCACTTCATATTTATCCTCGGGGCAGGCTGTGGTAACAGACCAGGTATCCTCTTTCTTTACCAGGCTGTCCACGGTGGTGCTGTAATGAACCTCGTCCCCTGCATTCACACGCACGGGCTTCATGGGGCCATAGCTTGCACTGTAGTCCACATCCGTATATCCGGCAAACATCTCATAAGAGGTGCATCGACCGGTATCTACAGCCAACTGACCACTACAGAACATCTGATCCAGGGTATCATCAGAACCGTAGAGATAGAAATCACTGTAAATGATACCTTCCTTGTACCAACGGGTCACCATCTCCATGTAATCCCGGAAGGAATCCTGCTGTAGTGAGGACTTGACCTGTCCATCCACCACCAGATATTCGGTACCGCAGTCGTAACCAAAGGCCAGCAGCTCATCCATACCGTCAGAGGCCAGGATCATGCCCTTTGCGCCGTAGGTTTCGTTGGCAGTTGACACATAGTGCTCCAGTTCTTCATAGGTCTGGGGTACATCCAGCCCCAGCTCCTCCAGCCAGTCATAGCGGACTGCATAGCCCTGATTTTCAGAGCCGGAGGTCTTGAACAGGGTGGCAATGGTGGGCAGGTTGCCCTCCTCCGTCACCAGAGTCGCCAGCGTATTGATGTCCTGGGTCACATAATACCAGTAGTTGGGTGCATATTCCTTCACCAGATCATAAAGATCAATGACGATCTCTTCCTCAATGGCTACATCATAGCCGGAGCCATACCGGGACATACCGGTGATAACATCGCAATAGTTCTGGGCTGCAATCATCAGGTTAAACTGCTCTTCCTCAGCAGCACCGTTGATGGCAGTTACATCCAGGGTAATTCCTGTACGGCTCTGAAGCTCCCGGAGCACCGTAACATCCTCCACCAGATTTTCTACCATATCACCCACAAAGAAGGGATAGGGAAGCCAGAAGCTGACAGAGGTTTCCTCCTCCACCAGGGGCAGTGCCACATTCTGAACACCATCTGCTGCATCCAGCACAGGGAGCTGTGCGGAGCTGTCGTCCTCCACGGCTGCCTCCTGATTGGGAGCCTCCTGGGACTGCACCTGGGAATCCGGGGCACTATCGGCGGTTCCGCTCTCTGTCCCGCAGCCCACCATCAGGCTCAGCAGCATACCCAGCACCAGAATCAGGGATAACAACTTTTTCATCGCATTCTTCTCCTTTTTTTATTTTTTCGAGGGCAGGCAGACCGTAGCCTGTCCTTCCTCAATGATTACACCGTCAATGTTCTCCATCCAGAAGGCCAGATCCACATAGTGTTTGCCATTTTTCACGTGCTTATTGTAGACATAGCTCTTGATGATGGCCACATCTCCAATCATACCGTGATCCATGGGACGGCGGCCCTCCAGCTCCGGCACCACAGAAAGGAAATCCGGATCCTGGGGATGGGCAGGCATGTGATAGCCATACTTGTCCAGGAAGGGCATGATCCCCCACTCCAGACGGCTGATCCAGCCCTTGTCACCCATCCAGTTATAGATGTGCCGGACTGCAAACTCCCGCATAAAGAAGTTGATGAGGATCATACGATTTTCCCCGATGGGTGCGCCGGCCTTGGGGGTCTCCTTTTCCTCGCTGCCGGGGGCCGGGGGCCCCATCCGCTGGATTTTCACCGGCAGTTCCGGCACAGAATCCTTGTAGTCCGGCATCCGGTAAATGCCGTCCTCCGGATACCGCACCATGGTTTTCCGGGTTTCTTCGTCCAGAATTTCCTTCTTCAGAGTTCGGCTACCGCCCATACCCATACCATAGGGCACGGTGGGCATGGTGGTCTCCAGGAAGGGGCCATCGCAGGTGGGGGTGGGGTGATCTCCCACGTTCACATCCTCCCAGTAAAGGGGCTCTGTGCCCTGGCGTTTCTCCCCCTTCCACAGATTCATAATGGTCTCCCAGTCTGCATCCGTGTACTTATGGGCAGGTCGCTTGGTCCAATCCGGCCCAATGCCCATCCGGAGGGGCTTGTCCGGCTTTTCTCCGGCGTAGCACTGATTGTTCTCCCGGCAGCGATACTGCACATCCAGCACCTTTTTGTGATCCTGGTTATAGACAGAACCGTTGATGGTGATGGCCAGGCTCCGATACTCCGAGCCCTCCTCCGGCGTAATATCCTCCACATATTCGGAGTTGGTCACCGGATACAGAGTATCTCCGGCATAGACCGGTTCATAGAAATGCATAGAGGTGTTTACACCGCAGACCAGCAGAGAATCCCGGGATTCCATGGGGCCCATCCGGCCAAAGCAGTCATCGCAGGCCGCAAAGGTGGGATAGGCGATTTTCTCCCGATAGCCCATCTTTCTGGCATAGTCGTCATCGGTATACAGGGGATTTTCCGGATCATACTTGTAGGCGTAGTAATCCATCACCTTTTCTTCCACCGGCAGCGGCACGAAGCGGCCCCGGCGTTCCTCTGTTGTCCCCTGCTCCAATTCTTCCAGGGTCACCGGATCCCGGTTCAGGGCCTCCAGGCTCTCCCAGTAAGGAATCAGCGTCTCTTTATCCCGCCTGGTATACTGACCGGGATAAAAGGTTTCCATTTTGTATTCTTTCACAGATACGCCCCCTTCATGTAAATCGGTGATTCCATTGTAGTCAGGTTTCCGAAAATCCGCAATATGATAAACCATAAATTTCTTGCACAATATTTAGATATTTGAAATTGCATGTTGAAAAACCTAATTATTTTGATATAATTAAGGTGGATATTTTCGATAAACTTGCTGGAGGTCTTATATGAATCAGGAAGATGCGCTGATCGCAACCCTAAAGGAGATGACCACCCAGCTCCGGCAGGATTTTGTCCGGATGCTGATTTACAATACGCCCCTGCCCTTTCAAACCCGTCAGGAAACCAATGATGCATACCATTTTTCGTTTTCTGAGGGCACTTTTTTCGTCTTTGTGCTCTCTGCCAGCCCCAAAATCGCCGGAGAACCATTGCGGCATCAGTGGTTCTCCGCCGCCGAAGCCTATTTAAAGCAGGAACTGTCCCGCCTATGCCACGATTGTGAAGTGCTGATTCAGGGCCGCCGAATCTACTGTCTGGGTTCCACATTCCTCTCCCAGCCGGAGCTGTCTCAACGTGCCCAGGCGCTGCTTGTTTCTCTCCAGAACAGACGGGAAATGTACATCTGCCAGTGGACCATGGGGTTGGGCCGATGTGTCACAGATTTCACCATGCTCCACGAGTGTGTCTTTTCTGCAAAACATGCGCTGAAATACAGCGTGGCCCAAGGCGCCGGGAAATTCTACGACGGCAATCAGCAGAGCAGCATATTCGAAGGCGGTATCACACTCATCACCCCCGCTGAACAGCTCTCCCTCCAGCAGGCCCTCCAGAAGCTGGACACCAACCAGCTTGCGGCCCAGGTAAACGCCCTCTTTGACCATCATTGGAGCGAGATTCAGGACTATCCTGTGTACGCCTACATGCTCTCGCTTCAGTGTATCCAGCTGGGCATTCAGGTTTTGCGTGAAAATATGCCCGTAGACCGAAAAACCTACGAGCTGGAGCAAACTTATGAATCCGGTGTGGATGACCAGACCAGCCTTCAGGAGCTTATGGCCCACACCACCCAGGGACTTCTTGCTCTGTCACAGCGATACAGAGCCTTTCTTGACAACGGTCGTTCCCGCCCCATCTGGCTGGTCATCGCATACATTCAGGAGCACTATAAGGACAAGATCACCCTGGACGATCTGGCCCGATGCGCCGACCGAAATCCGCAATACATCAGCGCTGTATTCTCTCGAGAATGCGGTCTTTCCATCGGGGAGTACATCACCTCCCTCCGGGTGGAGGAAGCCAAGCGACTGCTGCGCTCCACCAATATCCCCATTGGCGATATTGCCCAGACCGTGGGCTATCAGGATCCCAAGTATTTTAGTCGGATCTTCCGAAAGCAAACCGGCCTTTACCCAAGGGCCTACCGGCAG
>CAZFXB010000057.1:0-10840 GCA_964522835.1 uncultured Oscillospiraceae bacterium | reverse complement strand
ACACTTCGGTGGAAGCGAAGGTGGAAAGGTCACTCCAGATCTCGGAGTAACGGGTTGCTGCATCATAATCCAGCTCCACCTGAGAAGGCATGGTGTACAGATCATCGGAGGTCTCGGTCCACAGCTCCATAGCAGCCAGGTTTGCCTCGGAGTATGCAGGATACATCTTGTCGAAGTCGTTCAGAGTTGCTGCACAAGCCAGGGTGTAGTAAGTGGTTGCGAAGGAGATCATGGGGAACTCGGGGTTGTTGAGCACGGTGTCGTTCAGGTAGGGGTTGCCGTCTGCGTCACGGGACATGGAAACACCCTCGATGCCGTAGTTGGCCAGCTCGATGCCGTCCTTGGTGAAGTAGAAGTCCAGGTACTGGCAAGCCAGCTCCACGTTCTCGCAGCAGTCGGAGATGGAGATGTTCTTGCCCATGGCGTTCACACCAACACGGGAATCGCCGAAGTGGAACTTCTCGCCGTCGGCGGTGGGCTCAGCCAGAGCCACGATGGCGTAGTTGTCGTCCTTCTCCAGGCCGGTGGTTACGTTCTTGTCGATGTTGTCGGACTGAGCAACCCAGATGCCGGCGTTGCCGTTGGCAATGTAGGTATCAGCGTTGGAGGTCCAGGGGTCAGAGGACTCGGTAGCAAAGCCGGGGTTCAGGATGCCCTCTTCGTACCACTGAGCCATCATCTGCATGTACTCCTTGTACTCGGGATCCAGGAAGCCGTTCTTCACTTCGCCGTCCATAACATACATGTTGTGAGCGGAGTCAGCCAGGTAGCCAACGGTGCCCATGCCGCCGATGAAGGAGTTGCCCTGCATCTGGGTGGAGCCCTGCATCAGCAGAGCGTGGTCAGCGCCGTACTCGCTGACGAACATGAGGAGTGCCTCGTGAACCTCTTCCAGGGTCTTGGGCAGCTCCATGCCCTGCTCGTCCAGCCAGTCCTTACGGATCTGGAGGCCGCCGGAAACCATGTAGCCGTCGGCTACGGTGATAACCTCGGGCATCTGGCCCTGCATGTTGATGGCAACCTTCTTGTAGTCGGAGTAGTAGTCAAGAACATTCCAGTAGTTGGGCATCAGATCCTGATAGTCCATCAGGTCGATGGCCACGCCGTCCTCGATCATAGCCTCGGTGGAATCATACTGCTGAGAACCGCCGGAAACCAGATCGGTGATGTCGCTGGAAGCGACCATCAGCTGGAAGTTGGTCTGAAGAGACTCGTTGTTTACGATGGTGAAGTCAATGTCCACACCGGTGATCTCCTCAGCGTGCTTATGTGCCTCGATGTCATCGTAGCTGTTTACGTTGAACATGGACATGTAGCCGGGCAGCTCAACGAAGTAGGTGAGAACCTCACCGTCTGCCAGAGGCAGGTTGGTGGCAGGCTCGGCAACAAAGGGGCCCTTTTCCTCGGCGGGAACCTCCCCAGCGGGAGCCTCTTCCAGGGTGGAGCCTTCCTCAACGGGCTCCGCATCCTCAGCAGGAGCGGTATCTTCCTGAGCAGGGGCTTCAGTTGCCACAGACTCGGAAGCAGCGGAAGCAGTGCTCTCGGTGGCACCGCCGCAGCCTGCAAACAGGCTAAGGGCCATAACCAACACAAGCAGCAGTGCAAGTGCTTTTTTCATAGTGTTTACCTCCTATAAAATTGTAGCCTTTTCGGGCATTCTAAACGAATATATTATAACATTCTCACCGAAATATGCACGATACAATTTATCTTTCAGTGGTCAAAATGTGTCCTGACAGTTCCATAAGAATAATCCCAGGGACTGTCAGGGCTTAAATTGTTTCGAAATTGTGTAAGATGTGTGGAGATGTGTGCAAAAATCGAACAGTGCCGTATTTTGCTCCGAGCTATTTCGTCTCCTCCCAGGCATCCACAGGCGCAAAAAACCGCAATGCCCCAGGCAGCACCTTTATGGTGATATCCTTTTCCATCAGCAGCTCCCCATCCAGGTTCACAGGCTCCTTCTCCGGGGTAATGAGCCGGATCTCTTTGGTACGATAGTGGGTGATATACTTGGGGTAGTCCTCCCACTTTCCCTTCTGATAGGCCGCAATAACCCGGGCCACCGTCAACCGGGAGGCTTTTTTCACCACCAGCACATCCAAAAGGCCGTCCTGACTGGTGGCTGTCGGAATGGGATGGAACCCGCCGCCGTACCAGCTGCCGTTGCAGACGCATACCAGGGTCAGCTTTTCATCGGCTACGACCCCCTCCGGCAGCTCTACCCGGCAGGGCTTGGCTACCCCTTTGATGGTATTCACCACAATGCTGGCCACATAAGCCCGGGAGCCGCCCAGCAGAGGAAACCGGCGATAGGCATCAATGGCAGTGCCGATCCGGGCATCAAAGCCCACAGAGCAGATATTTGCCGCCAGATTGCCCCCGGCATCCATCAGATCCAGATCATCTGTCCGGACATTTTTAAAATTCTGGAGGTCAAAAAATTCGGACGGATTGGAAAACTGCTTGATATAGTCGTTGCCGGAGCCACAGGGAATGGAGGTGATGGCCAGATTCTTATATCCTGCGCCCCCGGCAATAACCTCGTTCAGGGTACCGTCGCCGCCGCAGGCGTAAACCCGCATTTCCCGGTCGGTTTCCCCCGCCTCCCGGGTGAGCCGGGTCAAATCCCCCCGACAGGTGGAGACTTTGACCTCATAAGTTTCGCCCAGCGCATCGCAAAGCTTTTTTGCTCCAGCGGAGATAACCTCCGTCTGGTCAGATTTTCCCGCCGTGGGGTTCACCAGGAAGAGATGGTGCATGGCAGATACCTCTTTCGTTTTTAATATTCCGGAATTACTGCTCCAGCCTTCGATATACGGTCAGATACATGGTGCCAAAGCAGCACAGGCCTCCCACCACATTGGAGATGGCCTCTGCCCAGAACACACCGGATACCCCCATGAAGCGGGGCAAAATCAGGGTCAGGGGCAGCACAATAATCACTTTACGGAAGATGGAGAAGAAGGTGGCCTGTTTGCTCTTGCCCAGGGACACAAAGGTGCTCTGGCCGGAGAATTGGAGGGCCATCATAAAGAAGGTGATAAAATACAGATTCAGGGCCGGAATGGTGGCCTCCATCAGCGCCGGGTCGCTGTTGAAAATGGCAATAAGGGGCTCCGGCACCACCCGGATCACCACCCACACCAGGAAGGAGTACAGGAAGGCGCAGATGGTGATAAATCGAATGCCTGCCTTGACCCGATTGGGCTTTTTTGCTCCGTAGTTGTAGCCCAGAACCGGCTCCGCCGCATTGGTCAGGCCCTGCACCGGCATACTCACCACCTCACGGATGGAGTTGATAACGGTCATAACCCCCACATACAGGTCGCCGCCGAAGGTCTGAAGCACAGAGTTGCAGGCCACCTGCACCACAGAATTGGTCAGGGCCATAATAAAGCCGGAAAAGCCCAGAGAGAGAATACGGATGACCCGTGCCTTCTGGAGCCGCAGGTTTTCTTTTTTCAGCCGAAGCTGGGCCCGTTTGCCCGTAAGGAACAGCAGCACCCACACAGCAGAAAGGCCCTGGGACAAAATTGTGGCAAAAGCTGCCCCCTTTACCCCCCAATCAAGGACGA
This sequence comes from uncultured Oscillospiraceae bacterium, assembly GCA_964522835.1. Classification (GTDB taxonomy): domain Bacteria; phylum Bacillota; class Clostridia; order Oscillospirales; family Oscillospiraceae; genus HGM13006. The sequence goes on along the minus strand of CAZFXB010000057.1, from coordinate 7,262 downwards.
AAATAAAGACAGGATCCAGAATAATATTGGCCACAGCACCCACAACGGTGGTAATCATCCCCGTCCGGGCAAAGCCCTGGGCATTGATGAAGAAGTTCATGCCCAGAGAGATCAGCACAAACAGATTGCCCGCCAAATAGATTCTTCCATAGTCGGCGGCATATCCGATGGTCTGGTCACTGGCACCAAAGGCATAGAGCACCGGCTCCATGAAGATCTCGCCCAAGGCCGTCAGTACCACAGCAAAAATCACCAGCAGGGTAAAGGAGTTACCCATGATCTTTTCCGCCTCGTCATAGTCTCCCCGGCCCCGTTCAATGGAGCAAAGGGGGCCGCCGCCCATGCCGGAGAGCCGGGCAAAGGCCATGACGATGGATATGAGAGGCATACACAGGCCCAGCCCCGTCAGAGCCAGGGCACCCGCTCCATCCATGTGGCCAATGTACATCCGGTCTACAATGTTGTAGAGGATATTGATAAGCTGGGCCAGTGTGGTGGGAATGGCCATCCGAACAATGGTTTTCCATACACTGCCCTGGGAAAAGTCGTTTGTTTTTACTGTGGTCAAAATTGTCACCTGAATTCTATTGTAATGGGCCCGGAAATATTCTAAAAGGAACCGTGGGCACAAGATGGAGGTTAAGGACTGCGTACCAGCGGCGGCTTGAGGGTGACCGAAGGGAATGCCCGTGGTGCAAGCCGCCCTACATCCACGTAGGCAGCCTTTGCAGCATTGTAGGGCCGGTTGCCCTCAACCGGCCGGCAGAACCGGGTCCGATTATGTAGATTCTCCTGCAAATTCGTATGAATCGTTAAATTTGAACACGCCATGAGCTTCCCCTGTGGGAAGCTGGCAGCCGTTAGGCTGACTGATGAGGGTGCGGGAAGACTTGCAAGGTTCCGCTGGTTTAGGCGAATTCGTACCGTATCAGTCCCTCATCCACCACCCCTCCGGGTCGGTCCCCCTGGAGGTGAATTGCCCGAAGGGCAAGAGAGACCACCCTGGGGTGTCCCCCAGGGGAAGGTCCTGGTGCTCCCGCACCGCCACACTCTATTCTCTATTCTCTATTATCCATTATCTATAATTATAGTGTATCCCAATACAAAAAGCAAGCCGCAGCAAATGCTGCGGCTCGCAGTCGTTTTAATCTACTTCAATAGCCACGTCCTCATAGGTTGGAACAAGACGCTGCGCATTTTCTTCGAGGAACTCCGGGTTCACGGTGGTTCCCAGCTCTTCGAGAGCCTTCAGGGTGTTGGTCATATCCGCTGTCAAATCCAGATAGAAGTAGCTTTCTCCTGTTTCATCGGCTCCATCGTATCCGGGGTTGGCCCAGATCTGAATGTAGCCGTACTCCACCTGGGCTATGCCAAAGTTACGGTGGAAAATGCTAGGAAGATTGCCATCCTGAATGTCCTGAAGAATGGCCCGGTATATCTTTTTCCCGTCCTCTCCGGCAAATACCTTGTTGCCCTCCGGATACGCCTCTCCGTTGTCCATCAGGCTTACGTTACCCCGGATGCCACTTTCGTCATAGCTACAGCAGCTGGACAGATCCAGAGACCGGATGGCCTCCTCCGGCAGAACCCCACCCTTCCAGTAGAACCAGCTTTGACCGTTGTAGTCTGCATTCTCGTCCATCAGCTTTAAGAATTCGGTGTTGATGACAGAGTCCAGGCCCCCGATTACATAATAATCCCGGGTCATCAGCGTTTCTCCCTCCTGATCCCGGTAGGTCAGGTTCAAACGATCCGTGCTCCGGTAGCTGGTGTTATTGCTCAGCTCCTGCCGGTTCTCCAGCACCAGCTCATGGAGATAGATGGCATCCTCCGGTGTCAGCCGAACCAGGTCGCCGTACTGATTCAGATAAACACTGGAGATTTCCGACGGCTCCGGGATATGGTTTACATAACCCAAAATATCCAGCCGTGCTCCCACCAGCACCACCAGAGTCAGCACCAAAAGGCTGCCGCACTGGGCCAGGGCCTTCTTGTCAAAGACCCGGAAGGTTTTCCGAATCACCATTTCCGCTGCCATCCAGCCCAGCACCAGCATTCCCAGCACCATCAGACAGATCAGGTTAAGGGACATATCCTCATAGGGATTGATGGAAAGTACCAGCACCACCGTACCACCAAGGCCCACAATCAGGGCCACCAGGGTCTTGCACACCCCACGCAGGAAGGGAAAGGCAATCATTTCTCCGGCGGTCTCCCCCTTTCTGTGCTGATACAGGAATCCGGCACCAACCAGAAGCACCAGCCCCACAATACCATAGAGAATAAAGGGCAGGGCAGTAAAGCCAATGGGCAGACGGTGCTGGGCATCATAAACTATATCCGTGCCGTAGATGCTCTGCACCAGCGGGGTCAGCCACATGGTCACATCCGGCAAAAGCAGGTACTCGTCAAAGCCGGGCAGCAGATACCGGGCAATGCCGGCTCCCCCCAGGGAGATGGCCACTGCACCAAAGTGGATGCCTGCGTAAAGGCACACTGCCCCCAGCCCCTGGCCCGCCAGGGCGCAGGCCACAATGGCAACGGCATAGAAGATGGTAAATGCACTGAGGGTGATGCCCATGAGCTGAAAAATAGGGAACAGCTCCGCCCCGGCCCACAGGGCCACGGGGATCATACAAAGCTCAGCCAGCACCATGGGCAAAAGAGCCATGAGATAGCCGGAAATCACGCTGGTGATATAAATACACCGGCGGCTCAGAGGCAAACCGTGGTAAAACTGGATCTGCTTTCGGCCATGGATATGGTTCATCACCAAAAGACTGCTGAGCAGGGCGGTACAGAACTGGATGATTACCACCAGAATGCCGCTGGAATAAACAGCCTGACGCTGGCTGATCAGACGGTGCTCCAGTCTGGTAATTTCGGATTCACCCCCTGTGATACTGTAGGAATACTCCATGGTCCAGTTGAGCACAGAGGCGTGATAGTTTGTGGTCAGGCACAGCAGCCCCACAGCCAGAACCACCACCGCCAGTGGCCAGAACCGCCGCAGATTGTGCCGGAGCAGGGTGGGATTAAAGCAGGATGTCTTGTACCGCATAGTCCATACCTCCCAATTCATAAATAAAGATCTCCTCTAGGGTGAGGGGCAGCGCCTCCATGTAAAGGGGATTGTAGACCCCCAGCTTGGCCTGGGCCAGATCCGGGGGACACCGGAGAATATAGGTCTGCATTTTTCCAGCCGCAGAATGGTGGAGCACGTGAAGCTCCGGAAGTTCCTCCGGCACCGGGCCACCAAAGAGAATCTGTAGCTTGCATACGCTGTCCTGAAGCTCCGTCAGGCTTCGCTGCAAAAGCACCTTGCCGTGGTGCATAATGCCCACATGGTCGCAGACATCCTCCAGCTCCCGAAGATTGTGGGAGGACAGCAGCACCGTGGTGCCGAATTCTGCCACATCCCCCATGAGAATGGACCAGACCTGCCGCCGCATCACCGGATCGAGACCGTCCACCGGCTCATCCAGCACCAGGATTTCGGGACGGCAACTCATACTCAGCCAGAATGCGCTCTGCTTCAGCATACCCTTGCTGAGACTGCGAAGGGGTGCCCTTTCATTGACCTCCGGGAACACATCCCGAAGCTTCTGATACCGGCCCATGTCGAAATTGGGATAGATCCCCCGGTAAAACTTCATCAGATCCCGGGTGGAGGCGTGCATATAGTAGTAAATATCGTCGTAGATGCAAAGCATCTTTTCCTTGGTTTCCGGGTGGTCAAACACAGACTGCCCGTCCACCTCAATGGTGCCGCTGTCCGGCTGATAGATGCCGGTGAGATGCCGAATCAGGGTGGATTTTCCTGCGCCGTTGGGCCCCACCAGCCCGTATATGGTACCGGATTGTACCGTCAAGCTGGCCCCATCCAGAGCCTGAAAGCCATCAAAGCTTTTTGTCACATTTTTAATCTCAATCATTTGGTCTCCTCCCCTCCATAGACCCGTTCTATCATTTTCTGGATTTCCCCTGCCTCTGCGGACAGGGTTTTCAGCTCCCGGGCAATCCGTTCCAGCTGCTCCAGCAGCTCCTCCTTCCGCCTTTGGACGGCGGCCTTGTCCCGGGCTGCAAAGGCCCCCTTCCCCGGCTGGGTGTAGATGAGCCCCAGATGCTCCAGCTCCCGGTAGGCACGCTGAATGGTGTTGGGATTGATGGCCAGGGATGCTGCCAACTCCCGTACTGAGGGCAGCTTTTCCCCGGGGCCGATGGCACCGGATAATATGAGCTGCCGCAGGGCATCCCGGATTTGTTCATAGATGGGCCGGGGATCCTTGTAGTTGATACTCAGCATGGAACCACCTCACTTCAAACTGTATTAAGTGAACTAATACACTTATTGTACTCAGCTCCCTGCCCCCTGTCAACAGGGAGAGCTTTAAGGTTCCTTTAAGAATATCTAAATATACGCCCCGGAAAGCCTATGTCAGAATTCCCCCCCAGAACTGAAAACCATATTGACAAACTAGGAGATCCGTGGTAGTATACAGATAGTTTGTTATAACTAACCGAAAGGCTGGTTTTTATTTTTACCCACTAGTTAGTGTAGACTAACCCCGAAGAAAGGTGATCTTATGAGTATTGTGATCGTAGGCGGAAACGAGTGTATGGTTTGTCGCTATCAGGAAATCTGTAAGAAGAACGGCCATAAGGCCAAGGTGTTTGCCAAGGAAAACGGCCCCATGAAGAAGAAAATCGGCACTCCTGATCTGATGATTCTTTTTACGGGCACCGTGTCCCACAAAATGATGATCTCTGCCACCCAGGAGGCCAAGAAAAACGGGGTTCCCGTGGTGCATGTCCACTCCTCCAGCGCATCCGCCCTCCAGCAGGCCCTGGATGCCCACAACGCACAGTAAGGCATTTCTGATTTTGATAGGGCTTGTTCTGGTTTTGGCGGTTGTAAGAATTTTTCCTTCTTAGTATGATATAGATGTGAAAAAACCGGCCTTGGGCCGGAAGGAAAGGACTGTTACCATGAACAAAGCCATGCTTTCCGCAGAAGAGCTGGTGGGTCGCTGGGAAGAGCGCCGTGAGATCAAAAACCTTATGGGCCGCTACGCCGTCAGCTTCCTTCTTAAGCGGGAAAAGACCATGTTCGAGGATTTTTGGAGCTGCCGTGAGGATGTATCCATGGGTATGAACGATGGCTGGTATGTGGGCCGTGAGGCCATCGCCGCCTGGTTCGCCGCCATCGACAAAGCCACTGCCCTGAAGGCCCAGCTCTTGAAGGCCGACCTCCCCGACAAGCTGGGGAATCAGGAAGACGCCAAGCTCTACGGCATCGGTGATTTTGATGTAAAGCCTCTGGGTACCCCCGTCATTGAACTGGCAGATGATCTCCAGACTGCCAAGGGCATCTGGTACTCTCAGGGCTCCAAGGCTGATGTGACCGAGGCAGGCCCCGTATCCTACTGGACCTTCGGTGTATTCGCTGCCGACTTTGTGCTGGAGGATGGTGCCTGGAAGATCTGGCATCTCCAGTACCTGGAGGATGTAAAGTCCCTCTGCGGACAGACCTGGGCCGCACCTCAGACCCCCTTCGAGGCACTGCCTGCATTTGCAGCCCTGAAGGATACCAAGCTGCCTGAGCCCAATGTTAAGGTGACCCTGCGGGAGTACTACACCCCCAACCGTCCCATGGCCCGGCTGCCCCGGCTGCCGGAGCCCTATACCACCTTCGCTGAGACCTTCAGCTACGGATATGAGAAGGAGGCGTAACTGTGAACACCAAGGTTTTTTCTGATGACGAGCAGATCCGCCGTGTATGGGACATGGAGGAAGTAAAGGATCTGATGGCTCGCCGTGCATATTTCTATATGCAGGATATGCGCCGTGAAGAGATCGAAACCCTCTGGGTCAGCAAGCCCGAAAACAAGGAAACCGCCGTATTCGGTTCCAACTGGGGCTTCTACCTGGGTCTCGACAACATTTCCCAGTGGTATGTGGGTGCTCACGGAAACCTCCGTGCTGCCCAGCTGACTGAGATTTCCAAAAACAACCCGGACGTTAAGAACATTCCCGAGAATCTGGGCTGGGGCTCTATGATCTGTTCTCCCCTTTCCACCGCACTAGTGGAGATCGCCGGCGACGGCAAGACTGCCCAGGGCCTTTGGTACTCCATCGGCCAGCGCACCGACCCCAACGGGGACGGCACCGCCACCGCCCACTGGGTCTGCGGCAAAATCGGCGCAGACTTTATGAAGGAGGACGGCGTGTGGAAGATCTGGCGTGTGGTTGAGGCTCCCGATATTATCGTAACCCCCGGCGATGCCGTTGCCAACCAGCCCTCCATCGAGGAGGAGGGCACCAACATGATGGAGAAGCTCTTTGGCGAGCCCACCCTGAAGATGGATGCCCACGACCCCACCTTCAACTGGAGCGACGACTTCCCCCATGCTCCCAAGCCCTACTACACCTATGACGAGAAAAACGGATGCTGCCCCGGCGGCGTTCTGAATGATTGGAGGCCCTACTGATGAAAACACATCTTTCCTTAGAGCAGAGAATTCATAATGCAGTGGGCTCCCAGCAGGCTGAAAACATCCATGCCCGCCACAGCTACCTCCATGCAAAGTCCTTTGCAAAAGAGGAGTGGGGCCAGATCTGGTCCCGTCGGGATGAGTGCTCCTGGGCCCATGCCTTCGGCCGCTGGAGAGGCTTTGAGAATGTCTGGTACGGCTCCGTTACCTGCTACGATGCATCCTGCTTCCAGCGCTTCACGCAGATTTATGAGCAGTATCCCCAGATCGGCGGTATGGATCCCAGACCCCTCAGCGAGGTCTCCTGCCACACCCTGGTCACCGATATCATCGAGGTAGCCGACGACGGCCAGACCGCCCGTGCCTACTTCCTGACCCCCGGTCTCATCTACTCCTCCCTGAATGCCAACGAGAAAAAGCGCTGCGCTTACCTCTGGGAGCGCTACGGTGCCGACTTCGTCTTTGAAGATGGCCAGTGGCTGTTCCTCCACGAGCAGGTCTGCCCCGACATCTTCGGCAATCTGGACGATGTAAACTGGGCCCACAGCAAATATGATATGCTGAAGAATCCGCCTCCTCCCCCTCCCGGCGGCGGCAATCCTCCTCCGAGAAAGGATCAGAAGCTTCAGGATCCCGGCCCCCTGCACTGCGACTGGAGCCCCATCCAGACCGTTCAGGACACCGTGCCCTGGCCTGTCCCCTATGTCACCATGGACAACAACAATACCTATACACCTTTCATCGGAAAGGATCATCTGTAAAATCAAA
>CAZFXB010000056.1:5534-10850 GCA_964522835.1 uncultured Oscillospiraceae bacterium | reverse complement strand
TGGCCCGCACCACCGGCAGCAACTACTTTATGTCCTCCCTCTACGCCATGCTGGAGCAGTGCTACCGGGAAATGGAGGACTTCAAAAAGGCCTACCATTACGCCTCCATGCAGCTGCAAATTAAAGAATGATTTCAAAAGCCCTCCCAACGTTCATCCGCTGGGAGGGTTTTTCTATGAATCCGGTGTGCTCTGCGGAAATTCTGTTTCCGGCTCCGGCTCGGTACTGATCTCCGAATCTTCCGTTTCCGCTTCCCGCTGACCGGAACTTCCCTCCGGCTCCTCCATTTCCCCAGTTTCTTCCCCAGGGAGGTTCTCTGGCTCCTCCATAGGCATTTTTTCGTATTCCTGCGCCGCTGATGCCTCGGCACCTTCTGCCACATAATAGGGTTCCGCCATACAGAAACCGTTCACAGATTCTGTGCAGTATTCCCCCACATGGCCCTGGATCATGCTCTGGCTCTTCGGATCTGGTTCAGTTCCGTAGACCCGGAGCATAACCATTCCATCAGCATTGGTTCCCAACAAATAGTCCTGACCATTCAGAGCCCCCGTATCCCACTTGGGAAACGCCGTGCCTGGATACTGATTGAAGAAATCCTCTCTGTCCACAAATATAATTTCCCACAGCAGTACACCGTTGACGCTGTGCTTCAGACTCTGATCCCTGTTCTCTCCAGGCTCTGTGACCACAGGCTCCGGGAGCATCTGTTCTGTTTTTTCCTGCTCCTGATCCCACTCCACCAGCTGCCCCTCAGTTTCTCTCGCCCAGGTTGCTGTTTGCTCCTCCCATTGAAATTCTTCCGCTACAGATCCTTTTTCTATCGTCGGTCTCTCTGTCTCTTCCGATATTTCTTCAACATAACCGCTGTCTGGAGGGGTGATCTCCGGCAACGAATCCTGATGGCTGGAATTGCATCCCGGGAGTAAAACCACAAGGATACCAAAAAGCAACATTATTTTTCGTTTCATTCTACAATCTCCCATATTTCATCCACCTTCTGTGGGCTGTCAAAACTATACTGATACCCGTACAGGGCTTCCCCATTCTGATACCAAAGGGAATAATAGCTGTATCCAAGCTCACAAATCCCACTGGCTGCAAAAACGGGAGTTCCGGCACTGTTATAGCCAAGGTACCATGCAAAGCTCTCCTGACTCATACTGCGATACTTGCCACTGTCTTTGGCCAGAAAGGCAGCAAAGGCCCCCAATACCTCATGTTCAAATCCGATCTCGTTGACCTGCTCCAGCCTTTCCAGTGCAGCCGGGTAGATCCGTTCCGGATCATACAGTGCATAATGGGTTTCCAGATTTTCTGATGCCCCCGGTGCCACATAATAGGGCTCTGCCATACAGTAGGGATTTGGCTGGATGCCGTTGTCCAGCAGAAATTGATACAGCAGTTCCTGACATCCCGGCATGGCCTCCGTGCCAAATACGCTGATACACCAGGCCGTATCGTTATAATTCCGGGCATTGTGATCGGGTTCTGTTCCCAAAATCCAGGTGGTGGAATCCAGGGCATGGGTCAGCTCATAGTCGTCATCCCAGTGATCCAGAGGCAGCTCGTACTCCTTCCGGATTCCGCCAAAATCTGCTTTATAAACGCCCCACAAGATCTGCCCCTCTTTTTTGCAGTAAAAAAGGTATTCCTGGCTGTCTGTATAAATATAGGGCTGGAGGGATTCCGTCACGGAAATCTGAGGCGTAAAATTCATATTTGTCACAGTGACAGACTGCTCCGGCTCCTGCCCCACCGTCTCCACTGCCACCGTGGCCCCGCAAAGTACCCCAATCAGCACCACCACCGTTAGCACAACCGTCCCCTTTTTTCGGTTTTCCCCAGCGAAAATCTCCCGAAACCGCTCCATGATGGACTTTTTAGTGCTGCCAAAGGTGCTGACTCCCGTCATGGCACTTCTCTGGGCCGTGGTCATAATCGTCTCACAATATTGCATTCGCACAGTCTGGGTTGCTCCTGCCACAACCTCCATATCACAGGCAATTTCCAGATCCTGATTGGCACGAATCCGAAGCATCCACACCAGAGGATTAAACCAGTGTACCCCATTGCAGACCAGCAACACCAGCTTGTAAAGGCTGTCCCGCCGACGCAGATGGATCATCTCATGCCGCAGCACATAATAAAGTTCTGTGGTGTCCCAGTCCTCCTTGGGTAGAATCAGCACCGGATGCCACAGGCCCATCACCATAGGCGATCCCGCCTCTTTCAAAACCAGAACACCCAGAGTTCCCCGGATTTCCCCATTTTTCTTTGCTCTCGCCACCAACCTGCGAACCTCCTGGTTCGTCACAGGTCTGCCCCAGCGGCGTACATAACGGCGAAAGGCCAGATCTGCCAGCAGGTGATACAGCAAAAACAGCAGCATCCCCACCGCCCAAATCACCGTAAACAACGTGGGTAAGTCCAGTGCTCCGCCGGTCTGTTCCTCTACTGTGGGGCTGATTTCCTCCGTCTTCATGGGCTGCTTCTGGCTTTCCGGCTCTGTCACTCGTTGTGTAATCCGATTCTGAACCTGAACTACAGTCTGAACGGCCGGTACCGAGGCCGCTTGCTCCGGCAACGTCACCGTGAACGGAATCAGCAGCCGCAGTGCCACAAACAGCCACACCCAATATTTCAGCCGAATTCTATACCGCTGTCTGGTGCTCAAAAAGAATATCATCAGCACCAGCACCACCAGTCCCGCAGAAAAAGAAACCCGCAGCAGCTGTTCTATCATGCCCTACACCTCCACCCCATTTTCCTCCAGACTTTCTCGAAGTCCACGACGCATTCGCATAAGCCGAAGCTTAATGCAGCTCTCTGACAGGAGGAATTCTTCTGACAATTCCCCAATTTTTCGCTGATCCCGATACCGTCGCAAAAATAACTGCCGTTCCTCCGGCCTCCGGCTCCCCAAATAGCCCCGCAGACACTCCCCCAGTACCATCTGGTCACAAATATCTTCGGTGGGATCTGTACCCAGGCACCCTTCTTCGTACACCGAACCGGATTCCCCACCGCCCCGGCGCAGGGAACACCGCTGCCTGTATCGATCCATCGCCTGATTTCGGGTCACTACCCGAAGATATGCCTGAATGGATCCGGGCTTTTCCTCCAGAAATTTCTTAGAACAGCGAAAAAGCACATCATTGACACATTCCTGGGCATCCTCATGGTTTTGTAGAATTCGGTAGGCAACGCTGTAACAAAGGCCATAATACTGGTTTTGCAGCATAATGGTTGCCTCGTTCAAATCCACGTCATACAGTTTCAAAAGCTGACGGTCTGTCATGTTGATCCCTCATTTGCGATTTATTATACACTTGTATATTCCATATTATACGCTTGTATAATCGCATTGTCAACTGATTTTTTACTTTTCCCCCTCAATATCGTCCAAATACTGTCGCAGAGAATGAATATCCTCCTCCGAAATTGCTTTTCCTCCCACCAGAGAAGACACCATAGCCCGGATATTGTTCCCGAAAAGCTTCTCCAGCACATCCTTGCTTTCGCTGCGGCGATAGTCCTCCTCTGTCACAACAGGGCTATAGAAATTACTGCGGCCCTCTTTATGCAGCTGCAAAAATCCTTTGTCCACCAGCCTGGACAGTACCGTCATCAGCGTGGACAGCCTCCAGTCCCGCTTGCCTTCCAGTGCTGAGAGTACATAGCTGGATGTAACAGGCCCCTGGGCCTCCCAAATCACCAGCATAATCTCCAGCTCAGCATCTCCCAGTCGTTTCATCTTTTTCATAATACAACCTCCATGTAGTTTATACTATCGTATAACCGTCTCCATTATACAGTAGTAGAAATTTTCTGTCAACCATAGCCCCCCTGTTTTTCAAGAATAAATGATAAAGATTTTATTAACATTGTAACAACCCCATTGACAGTGTAACATTGTTATGGTAACATTGTTACACGAGGTGATACCATGGATGAGAATTTGATTACAAAGAAAGAATTGTTGGAGCTGACCGGCATCTCCTATGGCGCCCTTTATCGCTGGAAGCGGATGCGTCTGCTGCCGGACGAGTGGTTTATCCACCGCTCCACCGTCACTGGCCACGAAACTTTTTTCCCCAGAGAGAAGGTGTTGCAGCGGGTAGCTGAAATTCAGACGCTGAAAGAGACCATGACCCTGGAGGACATCGCCCGCCGATTCCAGCCCGGCCCTCCGGGCGAGGTAGCCGTCTCCGCCGCTGAGGCCGCTGCCGCCGGCATTGCCCTGCCCCCCATCATCAATCAATATCTGGCCTTTTCCCAGAAGGAGGGCCCTTTTGCATACGGCGATCTGCTGGGTCTCTATATTTTCAGTAAGCTGCTGATGGATGGCACTGTCAGCCGGGACGAAGCCTATGAAATTGCCAAAGCCGCCGGAGAAACAGAGAATATCTCCCAACCGGTGATCTATTTAATTCGAAAATACGGCGTTCCCTTCTGCATTATAGCCGGGGAAATGCAAACTTTTAAATTTGACAGCGGAGCCGCTCTGGCCGCCACCATTTCCGTCACCCAGGAAAAGGCCGCACTGGACGCTCTGCTTCAGGAGAAAGGACTGCTTTTATGAACAAAGAATTTGTCAACGAACAAATCGGCAAGCTGCAGCAGCAGCTTCACGACTTAAACGACGCTCTCACCCAAATCCAGCAGGAGCGGAGCAAGCTTTTGACCCAGCGCTTTGACCTGAAGGAGCAGCGCCGCTACTTCCGCCGCCAGCTTCGGGAAGCGCAGGCTCAGGGCAACGAAGCCCGGATCCAGAGCACCACAGAACGGCTGGATGCCATCCAGTCTCAGCTGGATCAGCTGGAGGATCAGATCGACCAGCTCCAGGATGCCATGGAAGAGCTGGAGGCAGACATTTCGGACATTCAAGAAGACCTGGAAGACATTGAGGAGCACTGTGATGAGAACGAATACATCTTCCACAAGGAGATCCATCTGGATTCCGAGGGGCTGGACGGCGCCATGGACAGTCTGAACCGGGGTCTCCAGAAGCTGCTGGGCAAGGTGTCGGATACCCTGGAAAGCATCGACTTTGATAACCTGGGAAAAAATGTCCAGGATACCGCCACCAAGGCTGCAAAAACCGTGTCCACTGTGGCCCAGGACGTGGCCAAGGAGGTAGGCACCGCCTACAAGGATCGGAAAGAAAACCGGGACGCTCCCGAAGGCATCGGCGATTATCGCATCTCCGGCTCCGGCGTGCTGGATGGAGGCTGCTATAATCGAATCACCGTTGCCGGATCCTGTAAAGTCTCCTCGGATCTTGTATGCCGGGAGCTCCGCTCCAGCGGCAGC
>CAZFXB010000056.1:0-5434 GCA_964522835.1 uncultured Oscillospiraceae bacterium | reverse complement strand
ATCCTGTAAAGTCTCCTCGGATCTTGTATGCCGGGAGCTCCGCTCCAGCGGCAGCTTCAAGGCCTGCGGCAGCGTGGATGTGTCCGGTGAAACCCGCACCAGCGGTGCTTTCAAATGCGAAGGCGACCTGACCTGCGGCAGCTTCCAAGGCAGCGGCAGCACAAAAATCGGCGGCAATTTGAAAAGCGGCCCGGTCCATGTCCCCGGCGTACTCTCCGTAGTCGGCGGGATCTCTGCCTCAGAAATCAAGGTCACCGGTTCCCTTACCACAGGAGATGACTGCGAAGCCGATTCCTTCATGGCCAGCGGCTGCCTCACCATTGGCGGCATCATCAACGCCGACACGGTAGCCATTGTGCTTTCCAAATCAGAGAGCCAGATTTGCTCCATCGGCGGCTCCTCCGTCATCGTTTCTCAGTCCCCTGCCACCGGGTTCCTGTCCAATCTGCTGCCCTCCTACGGCACCCTCAGCTGTGACAGCATCGAGGGAGACGAAATCGACCTGACCGGCGTTCATGCTCAGATCGTCCGGGGCACCAATGTGGTCATTCGCAGCGGCTGTCAGATCGACAAGGTAGAATACTCCGACACCTGCTCCATCGACGGAAACGCCGTGGTGGGCAGCTGTGTAAAAATCTAAAATACCGTCTAAATATCCCTCCCCGTGCATAGGATACCGGGGAGGGAATTATTATGCTGCAATCAACCATGAACCTGGCCCTCAGACGGGCAGGTTTTTCTACGCTGGAAGAGTTTCTTTCTGCAAAAGCCATCCCGGCCCAGCAGGCCGAAATGGCCCTGATGCCCTATCTTGTGGGCTATGAGCTCCACCGTGTAGCCCCGGGAGACACATACGCAAAAATCGCCCCCATCTATCAAACCTCAGTCACTGCCATTGCTGCCGCCAACCCCAGAAAGGATCCGGAGAATCTGCAAATTGGGACCATTTTAATCGTTCCTTTGGGTTTTCCTCTGGTGACAGAGGACACAGCCCTGACCTCAGAGCTGCTCCACTATGTCATTCGGGGGCTGGAGGCCAGATATCCCAGTCTGGTCTCTATGACCATAGGCACAACGGCCTATGGCCGCCTGCTTCCTCTGCTCCGGGTGGGGGACGGCCCAAGAATCGTCTACTACAACGCATCCCACCACGCCAACGAGTATAGCACCACCCCCCTGGTTATGGGTATTCTGGAGCAGTATCTAAAGAGCGCAGCCTTTGGGGAGCCCCTTATGGGGCTTGACATCGGTTCCTTGATGGAGCATACCACCCTGCTGCTCGCTCCCATGGTCAATCCAGACGGTGTAGATCTGGTACTGGGAGCCGTCACCGAGCCGGAGCTTGCCGCCGCCCAGGCCATTGCACAGGGCTACCCGGAAATTCCCTTCCCAGCAGGCTGGAAGGCCAATCTCCGGGGTGTAGATTTAAATCTCAACTACCCCGCCCAGTGGGATGAAGCCCGAAGGATCAAATTTGAACAGGGCTTTGAAACCCCGGCCCCCCGGGACTATGTGGGCCCCGCTCCCCTCAGTGAAAGCGAAAGTCGGGCCATGTTCGATACCACGGAGGAGATTTCCCCGGATCTGACCATCTCCTGGCACACCCAGGGTAAGGAGATCTATTGGAAGTTCCTTGACCTTGCCCCCCAGGGAGCCGAATATCTGGGCCGCCAGATGGCCGCCGCCTCCGGCTATCAGCTCAGTGAGATTCCTTACGCCTCCTCCTTCGCCGGCTACAAAGACTGGTTTATCCAGGATTTCGATCGACCCGGCTACACCATCGAGGCAGGAGAAGGCGACAATCCCCTGCCCCTATCCCAGCTTCCGAAGATGTACCGGGACAATCTGCCCATCTTTCTGCTGGGCCTTACCGGCGGTCTGACGGAAACCGAAGCAGCCCCCTTGCAGGAAGCCCTGGCCCCAAGGCAATCCCCTCAGGCTTCCCAGAAGGGCCTCCATCCTGTTCCCAGCTGGGGCTAAGGGCCATCGGGTCAGAGGACAGGGCTGGATATATTCGTTTTTTCTTGCATATATTCATTATTTTCTGTATATTTTCATATTTTCGTGCATATCATCAAAATATTTTTCAGATTTCATGTATTATTATGCAACTTTCTTCTTGCAAAGAAACAAAATATGTGTTACCATACATTCACAAGGAAAAACATAGGGAAAATCCCCCGAAAACATACAGGAGGCTATCATTATGGCTCAGAAAGAAGTTAAAAAAGTGGTTCTCGCCTATTCCGGCGGACTGGATACATCCATCATCATTCCCTGGCTGAAGGAAAACTACAACAACCCCGAAATCATCGCCGTCTCCGGCGATGTGGGCCAGGGCACCGAGCTGGACGGTCTGGAGGAAAAGGCCATTAAGACCGGCGCCAGCAAACTCTACGTGGAGGATCTCACCGACGAGATGGTAGACGATGTCATCATCCCCTCCATGATGATGGGCGCAAAGTACGAGGATTATCTCCTGGGCACCGCCTTCGCCCGGCCCATTATTGCCAAGCGGCTGGTGGAGATCGCCAAGGCCGAAGGTGCCGATGCCATTGTCCATGGCTGCACCGGTAAGGGCAACGACCAGGTTCGGTTCGAACTGGCCATCAAGCGGTTCGCCCCCGAAATGACCATCATTGCCCCCTGGAGAGAGTGGGACATTAAGGGCCGTGACGAGGAGATCGACTACGCCGAGGCCCACAACGTGCCCCTGAAGATCTCCCGTGAAACCAACTACTCCAAGGACAAGAACCTGTGGCATCTGAGCCACGAGGGTCTCGACCTGGAGGATCCCACCAATGAGCCTCTCTACGACAAGCCCGGCTTCCTGGAGATGGGCGTATCCCCCAAGATGGCTCCCGATGAGGCCACCTATGTGACCATCGACTTTGAAAAGGGCTGGCCTGTGGCCGTTGACGGCGAGAAGATGAAGGCCTCCGATGTAATCCGGAAGCTCAACGAGCTGGGCGGTGCCAACGGCATTGGCCTCTTAGACATTGTTGAAAACCGGCTGGTAGGCATGAAGGACCGGGGCGTTTATGAGACTCCCGGCGGCACCATTCTCTACCGGGCTCACGAGGTTCTGGAGATGATTACCCTGGACAAGGACACCAAGCACATGAAGACCAAGCTTTCTGTGGACTTTGCCGATCTCATCTACAACGGCAAGTGGTTCACCCCTCTGCGTGAGGCCCTTCAGGCCTTCGCCGTGGACACCCAGAAGTATGTCACCGGTACCGTAAAGCTGAAGCTTTACAAGGGCAACATCATCACCTCCAGCGTTTCTTCCCCCTGCACTCTGTACTCTGAAAATCTGGTCACCTTCGAAGAGAGCGACTACGACCAGAAGGATTCCCAGGGCTTCATTAACCTGTGGGGTCTGCCCGACAAGGTTCAGGCGCTCCGGGAGCAGGGCAAGCTCTAATCTACATGGACTTTTGCGGCAGGAGGAGGATATTCCTCCTGCCCTTACTGTTTAAAAAGGAGATACACGTATGAAATTATGGGCAGGACGGTTCCAGAAGGAGACCGACACCTTAGTAAACGATTTTAACTCTTCCATCACCTTTGATGCCCGGCTGTATCAGCAGGACATTCAGGGCTCCATCGCCCACGCCACCATGCTGGGCCGTCAGGGCATCATCACCCTGGAGGAATCGGAGTCCATTATTGCAGGCCTCCGCACCATTTTAGCCGACATTGAGGCCGGAAATGTAGAATTTTCCATGGACAACGAAGACATCCACATGAACGTGGAGGCTCTGCTCACAGAGCGGATCGGCCCCAACGGCAAGCGGCTTCACACCGGCCGTTCCAGAAATGACCAGGTGGCGGTGGACTTCCGGCTGTATGTAAAAAATGAGATCCCCAAGATCATCAAAATGCTGCTGGACTTTGAGACCGTCCTTGTAAACAAGGCCAAAGAAAACACCACCACCGTCATGCCGGGCTACACCCACCTCCAGCGGGCCCAGCCCACCACCTTCGCCCACTATATGATGGCCTACGCCAATATGATTCGCCGGGATATCACCCGGCTGGAGGACTGCATGGAGCGGATGGACGAATGCCCTCTGGGCTCCGGTGCTCTGGCCACCTCCTCCTACCCCATCGACCGGGCCTTTACCGCCAATATGCTGGGCTTTAAAAAGCCCACCGAGAACTCCATGGATTCCGTATCTGACCGGGACTTCGCCATCGAATTTCTCTCCGCCTGCTCCCTGCTGATGATGCACCTGTCCCGGTTCTCCGAGGAGATCATTCTGTGGAGCTCCTGGGAGTTTAAGTTTGTAGAGATGGACGATGCCTACTCCACTGGCTCCTCCATTATGCCCCAGAAGAAAAACCCGGATGTGGCAGAGCTGGTTCGTGGTAAAACAGGCCGGGTCTACGGCGATCTCATCACCCTGATGACCGTAATGAAGGGGCTGCCCCTGGCCTACAACAAGGATATGCAGGAGGACAAGGAGCCGGTATTCGATGCCATCGACACCGTGGAAATGTGCATTCCCGTATTCGCTGCCATGATCGACACCATGCAGGTTCTGCCCAAGAATATGACAAAAGCAGCCTCCGGCGGCTTCATCAACGCCACCGACTGTGCCGACTACCTGACCCGTAAGGGTATGCCCTTCCGGGAGGCCTATATGATCGTAGGTCGGCTGGTCAACAACTGCATCAAGTCCGGAGATACCCTGGATACGCTGACGCTGCGGGACTTCCGTGCTGTCTCCGGTCTCTTCGACGGAGATATCTACGATGCCCTGGCGCTCCACACCTGTGTCAACAGCCGCAAGGTCCACGGCGGCCCCTCCCAGCAGGAGGTGGAGCGGCAGATCTCCTATATCGAGAGCTTCGTCGCAGAGCACACCGCCCTGCTGCCCCAGCAGGAGGAGACCAATGTATAAGGTATTTATCGACGGTCGGGCCGGCACCACCGGCCTCCAGATCGAGGGACGGCTTGGCCTCCGGGATGATGTTGAACTCGTCGAACTGCCGGAGGCTCTGAAAAAGGATGCCGGTGCCCGGAAAGAGGCCATCAACAGCGCCGATTTTGTGTTTCTCTGTCTGCCCGATGCCGCCGCCAAAGAGGCCGCATCCATGGTGGAAAACAACCACACCCGGATCATTGATGCCTCCACCGCCCACCGGACAAATCCTGCCTGGGCCTACGGCTTCCCGGAGCTGAGCCAGGCCCACCGGGAAAAAATCCAGAATGCCCAGTTTGTAGCCAATCCGGGCTGCCACGCCACCGGTTTTATTTCCCTGGTGTATCCCCTGGTACAGATGGGGATTCTGCCCTCCGACTATCCCATTGCCGCCCATAGTCTGACCGGCTACACCGGCGGCGGCAAGAAAATGATCGGTCAGTACGAGTCCCCGGAACGGGATGTGGAGTACGACTCCCCCCGGCACTACGGCCTGAACCTTT